>DAFJ01000039.1:26480-69710 GCA_002497905.1 Euryarchaeota archaeon UBA251 | reverse complement strand
CGGTTCAATTCCGGTCGGGCCCACTCCTAATTTCCTTAATCATAGCATTAGGCATCCTCAAAAATAGGCGGCGACCCGAATGTACTGATGGGCGATCGCAATGCGACCCTAGCCTCGCGCCTTGCAAGGAAACTCAAACTCCTTGAATGGACGGTTACAACAGCAGAGTCGTGCACGGGTGGTATGCTCACAAGCGCTCTCACCGACATCAGCGGAGCAAGTACCTGGTTCCGTCAAGGATGGGTCACCTACTCGAATGAGGCGAAGATGAAGGAACTCAGTGTTGCACCTGAGAACTTCAAGGGAGACACAGTCCCTGGTGCTGTATCTTTTCCAGTAGCCTTCGGAATGGCACAAGGCGCCGTACAACGCTCGGGCGCAGATATCGGGATATCGATTACAGGAATTGCGGGGCCGGGAGGGGGGACAGATACGAAGCCTGTCGGTCTCGCTTTTGTCTGTGCTTACAACCGTCAGGCCGATGCATTCCTCGTCCGTAGTACAAAAAATCAGGAAGGTGATCGCTCCACGAACAAGCAATTGTTTGTGTCCTTGGCCCTTGAGACTGCACTAAATCTGATTGAGGGACTTGAATCCGGCCATCTCTCGATGGATATCCGCAAGGATATAGGAGACGAGGAAGAATCTGATTCAGAGAAGACAATTTCGTTAGATGCAGGGGCTCTAGCAGCATTCGGACGCGTCCCCGGTATGGAGGATGCGTGGTTCGGAGAAGTACGATGGTCCGATGAGCAAGAAGGTGGAGTTACCGTGGTCGAGGAACTCAAGCGAAAGGAGCCAGAGGACATCTGGTCCGAGGAATGAGGGCCGCAATCCTCTTTGAGTGTCGCCAAGCCCCTGAAATTCCATGTCGGAGGAAACTTGGGAGGCAAAGTACGAGAGCCTTTGCCATGCTAGGCTCCCTCCTGCGCCAAGTGCCCGTGAGCGACTTGAATCCCTTGAATCGATTGTACCGATTCTAAGTGCCGCGATGACCGCGAATATACGTGGCCTGTTGACTGCAGATGTGTTGGATCAACTCATCGAGATTGCAGGTATCGATGAAGGCCCCAAAAATATAGCTGAAGTCGCCCCTGTGCTTGATGCTTCAGCAGGTGCCAGAACTGTAGCACCCGTTGATGAATCACAGATTAATCCCGCTGCAAGGCCCCATGGCCTACCTCATTTCGATCTCAGCCACTTTCCGATGGAAGCAAAAGACGTGGACATGGAACTGGAGGTTCACTTCGACATCACCGGAAATAGTGTAACAGAAGGTAGAATGTCAGATATCCTGTCCTGCTTCAATGACCGATTCGCCACAATCAGTCGAATGTTAATCGAATCGAGAACTCTCCCAAACAGGCCAACAAAAATCGGAGAGGTCATCAACAACAAAACACGATACAGAGAGGATGAATGCACGATTCTAGGAATCGTAGGAACCCCAGAGCACACCAAGAACGGGCATCTAAGATTCCTTTTGGAGGATGAAGGTACTGAAATCCAATGTCTTCTCAAAAATAGGTTCGAAGATGATCCTAATCTACCGATTAATGCTGGATTGATGCCAGACGATGTAATCGGAGTCACAGGAAGGCTAGCAGATCAACAACGTGGTAGGAAAGACCTATTCTTCGTAGAAGACATACATCTGCCAACCTTCCGTCGTCACGATAAGGCCAGTGCACCTGCCGACCAAGCAATCTCCGTTGCCTTCCTATCAGATGTACATCTGGGGTCCAAGACATTCCTAAGTGCACAGTGGGAGAAGATGATTCACTGGTTCAACACTGATCCATTGGCGAAGACAATCCGCTATTTCGTGCTCAGTGGTGACGGCGTTGATGGCGTCGGCATCTATCCTAATCAGGAAAAGGAGTTGGCCATCCCAGACCTATTCAACCAATACAGTGGACTCGCTGAACTCCTTGAGCCATTACCCGACTGGGTAGATGTCATCCTACTACCTGGGAATCATGATGCGGTTCGCCCTGCTGAGCCTCAGCCTGCACTTGATCCTGAACTTCAACAGCATTACAACAACACAACCTTCGTTGGCAATCCGTGTGACTTCAGCCTCCACGGAGTACGCATCCTTTCGTATCATGGAAAGAGTATCGATGACTTCGTAGCGAAGATGCGCTCTGTGTCCTATGACCGCCCAGAAGCAGCAATGCGTGCGATGATTGATCGACGACACCTCGCTCCCGCATGGGGTGGAAAGACACCTCTCTCGCCAGAGCCAGAAGACAATCTTGTGATTCGAACTGTACCCGACATTTTCGTCACCGGCCACGTGCACGGACACCACGTCTCAGACCATAAGGGCGTGACGCTGATTCACAGCAGCACCTGGCAAGACCAGACATCCTACCAGCGGACACTCGGATTCCAACCTAGACCTGCAATTCTCACAGTTGTGAATCTCCATACTCATGAGACAGCTAGTATTCCGTTTGCGTAATTAGTCCTCATCCATGGTATCGTCAAAGACAGCGAGGGTCTCAGCAAGAATATCCTGTTCTGAACGCCGTGTTCGAATGATTGCACCCAAGACAAGAAGTGCAACGATGAAGGCGATAATGAGCACCATCTCTTGGGAAATACCCTCTTCATTTCCACCGGATTCTTCTCCGCTTGAATCGGGATTAGAAGTATCAGGTAATGGTGAAGCCGCATCTTCTTCAGCTATTGTAAATTCAATACTCGATGTGTTGGAATTTCCTGAAGCATCGATTGCTGTAACCGTTACCGTATAGGTTTGCAATGCAACAAATCTAGGATAAGGATTGATTGTCATATCGTGGTTCTTACGTAGTGCAACAATATCTCCAGTGAAGGTCTGGCCACCAACCTCGATTGACTCAGTAGTCGCCTCGTCAGTGTACCACGTAATGCGGAATGCGTTGCCTCCAGTGATTATTTCGAGGGCGAGGTTGAGCACCTCTGGAGGCGTTTCATCGATTTCACTTGAAGTATTGAAGGCGATTGAAACTGCTGTAGAATCTCCAACTGTGATATTGCAAGTATAGGAAGAAGAAGCGCCCAAGCCATTGAGTTGAAGCGTGTGAGTCAGTGCAGAACCACTCTCTGGAACGAGGGTTGATTCATTCCATACCATGTAAGAGGAGGATTCCAATTCTGTACATGAGACGAAGCCTGCCTCAGGCTGAGTTGTTGACCATTCAATGATTGCCGACGAGGATGTCGTACCGGCGACTTTAGCGCCATAGACCTGCTGAGCGACCTCTGGCAACTCAAACCCGGTAAGAATCGCGTATTGCTGCTGATCAACGTCGTAACTGGAGAGCATGGTGCTCTGATTATCCCCTGGGAGAAGCATATCGAGGATGTTTGGATCATAGTCGATACCATCTACGGGAGATGGGTCTGCCCCTCCTCCAAGCCGCCATGTTTTCGCTGTAGTATCGACGTCACGCCACTTACCTGGTCCGAAGCCGTCTTGACTCCCCCCCACGATAATGAATCGATAATCAGGGACATCCGGGCCGATTACATTCTTCGATACTGTGATTGTAATCGTCTTCGTACCAACATCACCTGAAACCTCGATACCCTTCGCACTCGTTTCACCAGTGATGGCATCGACTGCCTTCACAGCACCGGGCTCACCTGTCGCAGAGATGGCGACCTCCCATGCCCAATCGGAATGGACCATTGCATTGGCTCCTTCCAGCATATCCGTACGACCTGCAGGATTCTCACCTTGATCAACATAAATCTGAACTATCTGATGACTAAATCCGTTGGATAAGCTCCAGTAATCCGTCATTTCAGCCATCTCAATCTCAAAACGTGCATTCCAAGCACTCTGGCTAATCTTGATTGAAGTTGCATCGAAGAGGCCATTTCCTGGCGTGAAATCACCTGCGAGAGGATAGGTGTAGTCTCCATCTCCAGTCTCGTCGCCCACCTGGTCATCGAATTCGAGTAAAGTAACCCATTCCTCAAGATCTGGAAGAACTATCTCAGCGGGTGCCGGTGGAGCAACCTCCATGTCTTCCCCGTCACCGTAAGCAAGGGAATCCGTCCACGCAGATACTACCTTGACTCTGGTTGTGTAGCGGGGTGCGAGGCCGAGATCGGACCAAGGGATGCGGAACTCGTATACTTCGTCTCCAGCGCATCCACCAAGAATCGAGGACCCTGTCAGGGCCCACTGCTCATTATCGCCAACCTTTCCTCGAGCATCGAAAAGGTTCCACTTCGCCTGTCCATCATCTCGCAGCTGAGCGAAATCAAAGGCGACCATACGCTTAGCTGGGAAGCCAAGAACTTGGTTACCGTAGTAGGTTCGGAAGTTTGTCTGGACCTCGTTGAAATTCTGAGCGTTCGGCTGCATGAAGTAAATCGCAAGATCTGCATCACGATTTTCATTGAGAGAATTCAGGATATCTGGCCCATTCATGTCTACTCGGATGTAAAGGTTCGAAGCATCGTAGCCGAGATGGAACGATTCAATGTCCAAATCACCACCATTCACAGAATCTGCAGTGTACACCGCCGAACCATCCCATTCACCGGGAAGGGCAATTCCATCAATCATCGGCTCGATGATAGCGCTCGCAGCCTCATCCGGCAAAGCAGGATTCGTCCATAGATCTTGGAGATAAGGAGGGAGATCGAGATTGATTGCACGATAGATATTGGAGAGATGCACCTTGAACAGAACATCCCACATTTCGTCATAGCCACTGTCCTGATCTAGGCCATACCACCAGTACCAATCACTTCCTTCCGCGATGTAAAGCGATTCCCAAGCAAGATCGAGACCAGATGCATCCGGGTTCTCAGCCTCGAAGTCCACCAAGGCAGTCCTTGCCTCAACTAGGCGCTGCCATGCAAGACTCTCGTCTGCCTCACCTGCCCAAGTGCTCAATGTGCCATCAATCCACGAGCCGGTTCCAATCGTCTCAATTTGAGGCAATGTGAGATTCTTCTCAAGGAAAGCCGAGGGTGTCGTAGTCACCACAGTTGGATGAGATTCTAGACGTGAATACCACTCATGCACGAATGGACGAGCATTGTCGGTATGCTGGAACTCAGACATGAACATCCAATTCTCACCATCCATCGCAACAGTGAGAAGGTGCTCACTGGGATCCTCTCCTGCAGCTAGAAGGTCTGAACGGATACCATCGAGATAGGACAGGAAGTCCGAAACAGCTGCCTCTGGTGTCATTGAACCATACTGGAACGCAACACGATCAGAAATGACACGATCACGGAAAATTACGGCTATCTCGCCACCTGAATCGCCTTCTACCATCCATGGTGTTGCCAGTTGTGCGGCATCATCGACATCGATGGACCCCCCGCCAGGCATCGTAGATTTAGCGAGAATTTCCTCATCTGTAACCATCCATTGAATTCCCACATCAGTTACGGGCTGAACCATTGGAGGAGATACTGCTTCCTCTGAAGGCCACATACCTGTGGGCCTGAAACCAAGCTCAGCCTCGAATAGATTCATTCCGTTTGTGAGGTGGGCCCGGACATCGTCAGGCCATGCATCCTTGTTGACACGGATACCATCTTCGAAGGTCCAACCATCCATCATCAGGAGTGGCATGATTGGGTGATAGTATGGTGTTGTTGTCAGTTCAACCTGACCTGCTGCCGCAAGTTGACTATACATCGGCAAAACATTCGCCATGTGTGCATGCTGCTGGTCGATTACGTAGGAGAGGTCAGCAGGAGTATAATCACGGCCCTTGGTGAAAAGATCCATCAGCCCTTGGTCCGACTGCGAAGGGGCACTGTAGGTTGAAGGATTATCGAAAAAGGGAGCATACTCACCCTGCACATAGTCAGGAGAGAACTGGAAGAGATACCAGAGTACCTGGAGATCAAGGAGATCTTGGGCAGGAAGGAGGTCGTCATCCATAATGGTTGCAGGCTTCAGATTGTGGAGAGTTTCATCGTAAATTTCCTTGTAGCGTACACTCGCCGGCATAACCCAGGCGTTGGGGTCCTCGGCGCTGACATTGTAGATCCAACCACTATTCCAGAAGGACTGAAACTGCATCGTATGAAGCTCCAGATTGGTTGCATTCGGATACCCTGCGACTGTACCGTCTGGATTCGTTGGCCAATCTCTTCGGGCGAAGTCCGTATGGATGTCTGGTGTCTCGTTTCGGTGATAATCAACGAGTTGCTCGAGGAAGGAAGGTACGAGGTTGTAAGTTACCTGCGTACCAGGATATTGGGCAAGGATGCCTGGAGAGTCAACGTACTCCGTCATTGCATGGACGCGGACCCAAGGAAGTTCGAACATACCTGTGAGTTTATTCTTGTAGTATGGTTGATGTTGATGGAAAACAATTGCAACATTGAGAGCATCCTCCGCCTTCTCGATAACATTCGCTGCCCTAATCTCCATCTGGTTGGGGGAGATGCTCGCATTTCTGTCAGGTAGATGATACAGGTGAGTGAATGTCTCTGCACCATTAGATGATGCTGGATTCTGAGCAGGGAATGAGGTCCACACATGGCCGGCATCCTGCCATTGCGCCCAGACGACAAATTCCACCTGAGTCGGGTCGCCGATAGCCGACCAAGGGACTGAAATCTCGGTCACCATGTTACCTGACCAACCGATGTAACGATCTCCAGGAAAGGTGTGAACGTCCATCGCGTCGTTCTCCTCGTGAGAAGTCTCCCAGCCACTCGATTGGTGAGTGAAGATGGCATGATAGGTAGAGTCCTCTAAGACGAAGGCATGATCCGCAGCGAACGGGAGAACGTGAGAGAAACCCCATTCCGAGGAAAGAGGGGAGCCACCCTCGCTGGTGTTTAGATAGACGAAAATATCCGCGCCTTCATCAGCGGAGGATAGGTCAGTGCCATCCCAACCGAAGGAGAGGTGTGTCTGATTCCAGGTAAGATAGGTTGCGACACCATTGGCATCCGTTCCCATCGTTGTATCTGTAGACCAATCGCTGAGATCGCCATCGATTACGATGTCCTCCGGTGTCACAGCTGAGGCGATTCCTAGCAGACCTGGCCCGATGAAAAGGAAGACAATCAGAAGAGATATTCCGGCCCCCCTACCGCGTCCCATGGGTCTCCGTTTCCTGCCAAGATGATATGGTTTTCACCTCAATTTCGAACATATTGGGCTGTAGGATGAATTATATCCCTCAGGAAGCGGATTGGGTTACTCCTAGTAGGATGTGAAACGCCATGTCCATCGTCTACATCTCTGCGGAAATTGGACTGAAATCCGATCTACATACCTACTCTGGAGGCCTCGGAGTACTTGCGGGAGACCATGTCAAATCCGCTGCAGATGCAGGAGTTGATCTTGTCGCAGTCACACTTCTCTATCGTCAAGGGTATGGAATGCAACACCTCGATGAGAGGGGGGTCCAAACAGAATCCTACAGGGATATCGACCCATCACATCATCTGGAGGATACAGGCATAGAGATCTCGCTCCCTCTCGATGGTGTTCGGCTCTACTCGCGACTCTGGAAAATGACTGTGAATGGAATCAACGGCTCGACTGTGGATGTAATTTTCCTCGATACTAGGCATGCGAATAATCCGGAAACATTCGTCGATCTTGGAGAACGCCTCTATGGGGGAGATGACTCAACACGAATCCGACAAGAATACCTCCTAGGTGTAGGAGGAATCCATGCCCTCGATGCTCTTTCTGTAGATATCGAGGGTTTGCATCTAAATGAGGGACATTGTACATTCGCAGCTTTAGAAATGTTGAACAGAGGTTGGTCGAGGAATGAATTGAGGAGGAGGACGCTTTTCACTACCCACACTCCCGTACCTGCAGGACATGATCGATTTGCTTGGGATGATGTGGAGCAAGTCCTCGGTGAACTCCTACCCTCAGATGCAAAAAAAGTAGCAGACAGTGGAGACACCTGTTCAATGAGCCATCTCGGCATCGGGCTATGTGGGAGAACGAACGCTGTTTCGAGGCTTAATGCAGAAGTAGCCTCAGAGATGTTCCCAGGTACCAAGATTCACCCCATCACCAACGGAATCCATCACAGGACATGGACGAGTCCCGCTACTGCATCCCTTTTCGATGAATACATCGAAGGATGGCGTAGTGAACCGAATCGAATCTCAGATGCACCAAGTATCCCCAGAGATTCTCTTTCCAAAGCACGCGAGGAGAATAGGGAAGCACTACGAAAAATGGTGAAGGAACGCACAGGTGTAGAACTCAAACCCAAACTACTCACTATCGGTTTCGCCCGCCGATTTGCGACTTACAAGAGAGCAAATCTCGTATTCTCAGATCTCGAACGGCTACGCGAGATTGGTGCCGGCCGTATTCAGTTCGTTTTCTCAGGAAAAGCACATCCACGGGATGAAGGAGGTAAGGCCCTTATTCGACAAATATTCGAAGGCGCAGATGAACTACATAATGAGATTCCAGTCGCCTTCCTCCCGGATTATTCGATGGAGATTGGCCAGGTAATGACTGGCGGAGTAGATGTCTGGCTCAACAATCCAATTCGACCAATGGAGGCCTCTGGAACAAGTGGAATGAAGGCAGCCATGAATGGTGTTCCAAACCTGAGCATCCTCGATGGATGGTGGCCCGAGGCATGCATACACGGCGTCAATGGCTGGGCTATCGGAGATTCTGAAGCCGAACGTGACGACGAGCGGGACGTAAGAGCCCTATATCGTATCCTTGAACAAGATGTCCTCCCAGTTTGGGAGAACGATCGAGAAAAATGGACCAGCATAATGCAGGCCTCAATGACTGCTAGTGCGGAATTCACTGGAGCAAGAATGATTCAGGATTACATTGGATTCTATGATCAATTCAGGACGGATTGAGACGATGGCTCTAGGGAAATTAGAACGAAGCCTCGGAATCCTCTGTCATTTGACTAGCCTTCCGGAACCAGACCTAGGTGAGAACGGTGCGATTCGATTCCTCCGCCATCTCCAAGAGATCGGTGTATCAGTCTGGCAAATGCTCCCCATCCATCCTCCCGATCCACATGGGTCGCCTTATGCATCATCGTCTGCCTTCGCTGGGTGGGAATCATTTCTGCCCCAAGATGAAAGAGAAATTACGGAATCGGAGGTCGCTAAATTCTGTGAGGAACAAGGTGGATGGGTAGAGGAATACGCGCTTTTCCGAGTCCTAAAGGAACGATTCGATGAGGCACCATGGACCAAATGGCCTGAAGGATGCAGGACAGGGAATGATTGCCATTTGAATGATAGAGAGAAGCTTCGTTTCAAAGAAATCTGCGAACAACAGGTCCGCTTCAATCACGCATGGATGCGGTTTCGGAAAATGGCTACATCTATGGGAATCAGCCTCTATGGGGACATCCCGTTCTTTGTATCTCATGACTCGGCCGATGTCTGGTCTGCCCCCCATCGATTCCATCTTGATGAGAATGGTGAACCCACACACGTCTCAGGTGTGCCTCCTGATTATTTCTCTGATACGGGGCAACGCTGGGGCACTCCATTGTACCTATGGGAGAGTCATAGCGACGAAAATTACGATTGGTGGGTGAGACGTATGAGACGGATGTTCGATCTTTTTGATATTGTTCGAATCGACCATTTTCGTGCCTTTGAATCAGCATGGTCGATTCCAGCACATCATCCCACTGCTGAATATGGTCAGTGGGAAACTGGACCAGGTGACAATCTACTCAAGATTCTCAAAGATGCATACCCACACGGGATTATCGCAGAAGACCTAGGCATCATCCCAAAAACAGTAGAGAATCTACGGAAACGATACGAGATTCCAGGTATGGCAGTTCTTCAATTCTCAAACGAAGATACCGACAATCCACATCATCCCGAGAACCATAGAGAAAACATGGTAGTATACACAGGTACACACGATAATGATACCACGGTTGGATGGGGTAAAAGGCCCGTGGAATTGATGATACGGACTGCGATGAAATCCCCGGCTTTCCTCTGCATAATACCCTTGCAGGACGTGCTACAACTTGGTTCAGAAGCACGTATGAATACTCCAGGTACGACAGAACGTAATTGGAAATGGAACTTTGAATGGAACGATTTGAACTGTCACTCTGTCGAATGGTTCACAGAGATTGCATCCAAAACAAGACCTAGAACATCATGAACGACGGAAAAACATGAACGTTACAGAGACAATGATAACGAGGACTAGAGCAACGATTAGCACCGGGCGTCGTTTTTGAATTGATGAAGATTCATCTTCAATATCTGAATCCGAATTGTTGTCCTCTTCAATCTCGGAACCGGGGTCGAGAGGCCCCTCCAACTCAGTACTATTCTCATTATCCGATTCATTCACCTCTTCAGATGGACAGGAACAATCTGTCAAATTTCGACTAGAACCGTCCCAGCACAAATCTGTCGAGCATACAATTGGGTCTGGATCTTCTGTACTATTCGTCTCGTTATCATCAGGCACAGGTTCTGGCTCATCCACTAGGTACTCGCAAGATCCATCGTCAACCTCTGCGGAAGAATTGTGATTAGTAGCATTGACATCCATGCAGCCTCCGATAGGATCTGGAACGGTGTATTCGCAGGAGTCGTCGTTGACCTCTGCAGATGGATTGTAATTGGTCGCATTGACATCCATGCAGCCTTCGATTGGATCTGGAACGGGATATTCGCAGGAGTTATCGTCGACCTCTGCAGATGGATTGTAATTGGTCGCATTGACGTCTGTGCAACCTTCAATCGGGTCAGGCACAGATTCCTGCGGGGCAGTCTCATTCGTCAGAATGGTTACACTGTGCGACGTCACGTTGAGTAGGGATGTCCCATTCTCGACCCCACCTACTCCAAACACAGTCCGATGGTCTGAGTACATCGAACCGATGTCGATGGAAGCATTCGTCGTACCCCGATTCAAAGCAACTAGGCTCGAAAGATCACCGATTGAACGTTGAAAGACAACGATGTCAGAAGCATTGTAGAGTGATACATAGCCGCCACGGCGAAGAGATTCCAAGTCGGACCTAAGAATTCCGAGTTGACTTATGTTCTCCAGAAGGCCTCGCTCACGGTCGTTCTGAGATTCGTTATCACGCCACATGTGACGGTTATCCGGATCGGCACCGCCAAACTCACCGTATTCGTCACCCATGTAGATCATTGGTGCTCCAGGAGTGGTCAAGAGCCAACCATGAGCCTGGAGAGATGCATGGTATGGATCTTCCGTACCAGGCTGGCCCGGAAGACCCTGCTCAGCCCACTGATTCCATTCATCCGCTGTTCCTGGATCTGCTCGCGAAGCAAATCGAGAGACATCATGGCTTCCCACGAATGGCACCATCACGGCGCCTTCGACATACTGATCCTGACTTCGTGCCGTCCAATAGTCGAGGTGGATGTAGTCATCTTGGCCCGTAGCGAACACTCGGTCTGAGGTAGCATGATACAACACGAAATCCGCCTGACCATCGAGGGCATTCGTCCCGATATACTGGTTGATTGTATCATACTGCTCTGTATTTGAAGCGAGATCATGTCCCGCCCATCCCATTGCAGTTTCACCCTTGAGATAGATGTCTGTACCAGCTGTCTCGAAC
The DNA here is from genome assembly GCA_002497905.1 of Euryarchaeota archaeon UBA251. Lineage (GTDB taxonomy): Archaea > Thermoplasmatota > Poseidoniia > Poseidoniales > Thalassarchaeaceae > MGIIb-N2. The sequence continues at coordinate 58,134 of DAFJ01000039.1, read as the reverse complement.
CGTTCGTTAATCCTAACCGCAAGATTGGTGATTGCGAGATCGTCAACATGCTTCACTGCATCAATGCGCCCACCATCGAGATCGAAGGTTTCAATCCACCACAAAACATCTTCAATCATCTGCTCCGATGCATTTCGATTCTTCCAATCCACATCCGGCATGTAGTCTCGGAACAGGCATTCGAGACGTTCCTCTGTCCAATCGCATCCAGGCTCACCGCATATGCACCCTTCGTTGAACCAGTCCGGATGCTCGACGTGATACGGATGATCTTCGTGGACGTGGTTCACAACGAAATCGCCCATCACACGGATACCTGCATCGTGAGCAGCATCAACAAGGGCATGGAGATCACCCTCCGTACCAATACGAGGGTCGATACTCCTCGGTTCAACTGGCCAGTATCCGTGATAGGCGGAAACTTCGTGCACACCATCGGCAGCAAGTCCGGTTCCGTTGGCACCTTCGTTGAACGGAGTTAGCCAAAGTGCATTCACTCCAAGATCAGTGAAGTAACCTGATTGAATCTGCTGCGTCACACCCTCGAGATCGCCCCCCATCCAGCCCGCACCTTGGGCCGCCTCTGGCAACAAGGTCGGATCATTGGAAGCATTACCATTCACGAATCGGTCGGTCATCACCATGTAAATCAGGGCGTCATTCCAAACGAATTCCGCACCTTCACCAATCCAGAAAGGAAGAAGGAGGTCGTCGGCAGAAACTCCTGAGGAATCATTGCCCTCAATGTGAATAGTATGCTTACCATCTTCCAACCCACTCAAATCGAGGACCCAGGACCAATTACCCTCATACCACGTCGACCCTGAGAGGCCCTGCGGCGTTCCAGAAGGTGCATCGCCTCCTGATCCTGCATGCCATTCCACTGTGAGAATCTGATTCTCTATTGAATGAGTAAACATCGGGCGGGTGTCGTTAACAACTCTAGCGATACTGTTCTCGAACGAGCCGCAGTAACCTCGATATGGATTCTCTGAATCAATGACCCAAACCCCATCGATGACATACTTGTAGCAATACAAGCCTGGATCGAGGTCAATGCTCGCTGACCAGTTACCAGGATTATCTTCGACCATTGAGGTCCCTGTAGCCCAGTCATTCCATTCACCCATCACCTCGATTGTGGTGGCAGATCCTTGCCAAGAAAAAGTGTAGTTTGAATCACGTTGACGAACGACTGAACGCCCTTCTGAATCACCTGAAGTGAGCAGTGGTACCGAAGAAAGGAGGAAGAGGGAGAGCACTGCAATTGTCAGTGCTCGTGACCTCATTCCTCTTCACCTCCGAACAAATCGTTCGCTGTCTCCACGATGTCGTCGAGATGAGCACATAGGAATCCTTCGATGAACGGATTCGCTGGATTGCGGTAGACGTCCATAGGAGCACCATGTTGTTGCAGGGCACCCTCATTCAAGACAGCAATTCGGTCGGCTAGAGTCATTGCTTCAATTTGGTCATGAGTGACATAGACCGTTGTCATCCCAAGTTCATCGTGCAGTCGGCGTATCTCAATACGCATCTGTTGGCGGAGTTCAGCATCCAAATTTGACAAGGGCTCATCCATCAAAAGTACCCGAGGTCGTTTGATGAGGGCTCGACCGAGAGCAACCCGTTGGCGTTGTCCACCTGACAGTTGCTTCGGTTTCTTCTCTAGCTCAGCAGTAATTCCTAGAAGATCGGCTGTCTCACCAACTCTCCAACGAATATCATCATCATCGGGCCGTTCATCTCCCTTCATCATTCGAAGACCGAACGATAGATTGTCTGCAATGGTCATGTGAGGATAGAGTGCATAGGATTGGAAAACCATCCCTATCCCTCTTGCACCAGGTGGCAAATCGTTGACTCGAGCACCACCAATTAACACATCACCTTGAGTCACCTCCTCAAGACCAGCAAGCATGCGTAATGTCGTAGACTTTCCACAACCAGAAGGCCCCAGGAGAACGAGGAATTCGCCATCATCAATCTCAAGATCCAGATTATCGACGGCCATGAAGCCGTTATCGTACCGTTTCGTTACTCCTCTGTAGATTACATTCACCATTTGATCACCCCTTCACTCCACCCGCACTCAAGCCTTCGATTAAGAAGCGTTGGAACGCGATGAACAGAATAACCACTGGCAGGCTAACCAACAAAGAGGCTGCTGCGAAGTCACCCCATGCCTGGCCAGTAGATGATATGAGGGAAGCAAGGCCGACCGGCAGAGTGTACATCTCTTCACTCGTGTTGAAAGTGAGAGCGAGGAGGAATTCATTCCATGCTGCAAGAAATGAGAACAACGCAGTGACTGCAACTGCGGGTAAAGATAGAGGTAGAACGATTCGCCAGAAAACCTGTGTCTGGCTACAGCCATCTACGAGAGCGGCCTCTTCAAGCTCCCTTGGGACTGTGTCAAAGAAACCCTTCAGCATCCAGACGCAAAGAGGTAGGGCTGTAACTGAATAGGCAAGAATCAGGCCGAGGGAAGTATTCAGCAGCCCGAGTGCCTTCATTACAAGGAAGTAGGGGACAAGAATAATGACGCCAGGGAACATTTGGACAAGAAGGAAGGCAAACATCGCTGGATCACGTCCACGAAAGCGAAAGCGGCTGAAAGCGTATCCAGCAGGAATCGCTAGTGCCAGGCCCAGAAGGGTTGTTCCGATAGAAACGATGAACGAATTTCGAGTCCATAACCAAAACGACTCTGAAGATACCAGTTTCTCGAAGTGCTCTCCAGTGACCTCATCCATGAATCCCCCTCCTAAGGAGTTCCCAGGAGATACAGCGACATCCAGAATCCAAAGAAGAGGAAGGGCAACTATAGTCACTGCATGGAGGAGAACTAGGTGATGCAACGCATGGCTGTGCTTCTCAGCCATCACCCTATTCATTCTAAGGCCAAGTTCAGCCGCCTTGACTGTCAATCGGCCAGAGACCCAGAGAGTTACCATCGGCATTGATCCAGCAACAGGAACAAGAAGGAAAGGAACTGCCATCCAAGTCGTAAACCAGATATCAATCCAGAGACCAGGGCCATCCAAGTGATGGAGAATTGAGAGGAATAAGCCGATTCCAGATATTACGAAGATTCCATCACGGATATTCTTCGTTCCATGATCCAACTGCCTCAACAAAAGAAGGAGGACAAGATGAACGAAAACGATACACATTGACGAATATATTGCGTCTTCATTGCCCCTCATAATGGAGATGACTACTGATAGCGATGCTACGAAGATAACAACAGGGTAGTAAGCCCGAAGGCTCTGAATCTCTTGTGGAACGTACCATCGCCGAGCGAGATCGGACTTTGATGCACGAGGTATAGGATCCATAGAACTCATGTGACTGCCTCCGTAGCATTTGTCCGCTTCATGTACGTCCAAGAAAAGACGACAAGCATGACGAATATCACCACTGACCAAGCAGCAGCAACGCCATATGCACCATCACGGAAAGCAACATCGTACACATATGTGATTAGGATGTCCGTCGAACCTGGGCCATCAAAATCCAGATTCGGGCCGCCGTCAGTCATGAGGTAAATGACATTGAACATATTGAACGTCCAGATGAATCCGAGCAAAGACAAGGGGACAAGGGCACTTCTCAGATTCGGCAGAGTAAGGTGCCTAAACTGGCCAAGAGTTCCAATTCCATCGACCTCTGCAGCCTCATACATCTCCTTTGGTAGAGCTTGAAGAGCACCTGAGATAGACATCATCATGAATGGAATCCCTAGCCAGATATTGACTAGAATCACAGCAAAGCGGGCGCCGTTAGCATCCGCAAGGAGATTCAGATCCGTTCCAAGAAGGTCGTTTATCGCCCCAGCCGGTTCGAACATACCCCTCCATACGAGGACCGTAATGTACGATGGAATTGCCCATGGAAGAAGGAGTATCGTACGATACGCAGTCTTCCCACGCAAACCACTCTTGTTGAGTGCGAGGGCAAGAAGGAGTCCAAAACTAATGTGAGATACAACATTGACCACAGTCCACAGTAGAGTGAAGCCAGTCACACGAAGAAATCCAGAAGTGGAGAATACTGTGAAGAAGTTCTCAAGACCAACGAAGACATGCTCGCCCAAACGGGATTGATCCGCGTCAGTTAGAGCGAGCCATATGCCGTAGATTACAGGATAGAAGGTCAACACTGCGAGCGAAAGCAAAGCAGGTGCGATGTAGAAGTGAGCCCCTTTAGATGTGGTACGTCCATCCCTATAATCCAACCAGCGAAGACCGTAAAGAAGTGCAATGAGGCTCAACGAAATCGAACCAATAGCAAAGAGATACGGGGATGTCTTGAGAGGGGCGACCAACGTATCCTCAGTCGTTGAACTACTCAATATTACAGGCGAAATCACCTCAGTACCATTGGAATGGATTGTCAGCACAGCGAAGTAATATTCCTGTCCGGAAGGAATGCCAGTAAGAGTACAGCCAATCGATACTGTACCATTTGGTACAACACCAGTACCATCTGATTTACGGTGAATAGGAACAAAGATGTCGTCACCTAGAACATAATGGCAATCATCATACCAATCACCCATTTCAGGTTGCATCAAACCCGCTGTTTCACCTACAATAATTACTGAATGAAGTAGAGAATCCTCCGTTCTAGAAAACTCAGAATCATTCATCCGAATCTCATAGTAGGTTCCGTTAGTGGCCGGTTCAGAAAGTACCATCTCGATGCCTACTTGACGATAGCCTACAGATCCGTCTAACTCAATCTGATTTACAGAACCAGCAGAAACATTACCGAGAAGAATCGGAAAAAGAAGAAGGATAAGAAAACGTTTCATCCGCCCCCCTCCAAATCCGATTCCAAGGCTGCATCAGCTGCTGCCAACGCCGTAGTAGCATCCAATTCACCAGAGTAGACGTTCTCAAAGGCGGTACCTAGTGGGTCATAGACCATTGACATCGCCTCTGTTGTAGGGGCCGGAAATCCTACCATTAACTGCTCAAGAAATCCAGATATGACTGGGTTCTGAGCCACCTCCGAATCAACGTATACGTCGACATGAGTGGGCATCGTGTAGGTCTCTAAGGCGAATTCACGTTGTGATTCGCTCGATGAAAGATGTAGCGCAAGGCGAACTGACCACTCCTTCTGGGATGATTGCTTCGAAACCGACCAACCTTTGTATGTAACGAGAGGAGAAACACGCTCCCCCGTAGAATCCACAATTGGCAGTATAGACTGCTGCAATGGAATCCGACCCGCCTCATATGTGGCCCAGTTCCAAGGGCCATCGACAACCATGGCCGCCTTGGAACTGAGGAATTGCGTCTTCATCGATTCAGATTGAGTCCCTGTTTGGACTACTCCATGAGTCATCTCAAGATCGATCATCCAATCCATGGCTTCTGCCGAACCATTAGAATCCAGAGTTGGAGTCCCATTCTCATCGAATAAGGAACCACCATATCCTGCTTGGAAACCAAACCACCAGTAAGCGTTCTTTACAGGCATTGCGAGGCCATGCACATCCCCTTGAGTCAATTGAGATGCTGCTGAAACCATATCGTTTAGCGTCCAATTCTCCGATGGATAATCAACTCCTGCCGCATCAAAAAGAAGTGGATTGAAAATCAAACTTAGACAGTCTTGGCTTGCAGGGATACCGAGAAGATCCCCCTCATATTTCATCGCATTAAGCGCTCTTGCATCGAACTTCGAACGTTCAATAGGTGTAAGATGAGGCTTCAAATCCTCTAGCAGAGATTGCCCTCCAACACGCACTTCGCCAATCTCTCCAAGTTGATCCGAAGAAAGACGGACCACATCAGGTGCCTCTCCCCCTTGAGCTGCAATCATGAATTGTCGCGCTGCTTCACTGAACGGAATAGCCGATGTTTCTACCTCCACTCCCGGGTTAGAGGCCATGAAGCGGGCGATTTGTGACTCGAACGTGGCCAGCTCTTTACTCTCTGTAGCAAAGGAGTGCCATACGACTAGTGATACGGTTCCAGTATCATTTTCCTCAATTGAACTGTCAGGACTCACACATCCAGGTAGTAGAAGGAGGAAAACAAGGATGAACGGCATGGCGTTCCTTAGCAAACATACCACCTCTACGCGCCAAGAGTTTCCCCTGGGAATAAATTAGGCCAGATAGCACGAAGATCCGTACCTAGAACTACAGGTACTCCTGCATGTTCGAATGCAGCATGTGCCTCGTCTCTGGCGGGATTGAAACCGATAAAACGCGACCCTTCAATCTGCATGGAAAGATCCATACTATTGTCACCGACACTCACAATCTCAGATGGATGAATACCAAGGATACGATGGAGTTTCGATACCATTTCACCCTTGTTCCACGCCGATACGCGGCAAATCCCTTCATCGAGAAGATATCCTTCGCCGTCATATTCGAAACCGTTCGCCGCCCAATCATCGACCTTTAACATTCTAGCAATCGTCGAAACGAAGAGATCGACACCTGCAGAAATAATCACCACATGGATACCTCTCTCTTTGAGTTCCGATACTACTTCACGTGCACCATCCATAAGTCGAATACCGCTGTAGCAACGGAACAACTCATCACGATGGATACGTGGTTGGACGTCTTTCCAGAGGCGAATATCTTCTCGCATGAACTCCACATCGGTCAACTCCTTGTTCAGGAACGCCTGAAGGAGGGAGGGATCCCCTGTACCAAAATGACTGTGGATAACGGCCCAAGATGAACCTGCGTCAGCAAGAACACCATCGCAATCGAAGGCGACCGCCTTGACTACTGACATGGCTGTACGCTTCGCTAACGCTGACTTAGTCCCATCGCCTCCGGATTGGACCGGGGGCCAAAGCCCCCGATCCGGAGTTCCGGCCGCGAAACTCAGGAGAGTCGCGCTGGGCTGGTCGTTCCAGTGTATGACATCAGAGGCGTTGCCGACTGACCACCAGGCACATACTGCACCGTGATTAGCATCGAATCGAGCATGTCACCCGTGACGGGGTCCTTCATCAGGATGTAGATGATATCGCCAGCACCGAATCCAGTGCTACAATCAGCGTCAGGACCTGTGCAATCGATACTGTCCTTGAACGTCACCATCGAGTTACTGTTCGATGGTAGTCGACCGTAGACACCACAGTTACCAGTGCTATCTCCAGAGTTACCCGAATTTTCAATCAATGTTGAATCTGTAAGACAAGAGTCCGCAGGAGCATACTTGTCTGTGAGATTAAACAGACGGAACTGTTGCTCTCCGGCTGAATCCACCCACTCGAGCTGCACACGGACGGCTTGCGTAGCAAGTTCGGTCTGTGCACCGTTCACGGTAATCTTCCAAGCCCAGTTGTTCTCATCGTTATCATCGATACTCACATCAGTGATTGCAGTTACACGAGGGGAAGCCTTTCCAGACACATCCGCAAGCGAACTTGACCAAACATAGATCGTTCCAGCAAGAACCACGGTGATTGCCACGAGCAGAATCGTTGCGATGACGGGGCTGACTGCCTCTTCATCTGTAGCAATGGTCTCGAAAACTTCCTCGTCCTCTTCACGGCGTGCCGAGATGAGGTTCAGGCCAAGGAATAGGCCCACGAGGCTCACAGATAGTAGTCCCGGGAGGAACGAACTGACCGAGGATGCCGCCTTGAGTCCTACCATCTTCGGTAGAAGTGTTAGCGAGTCCTCGTCAAGGGAGGTCATGTTGTTATTTTCCCACTTGAGTTCTTCCAACGCTGGGCGACGGAAGTTGTCAGTGACATACTCATTAGTGAACGGATCAATAGTTCGGACCTCAGCGAAGGTCGCAACCATATCGGTTCCACTGTTCATCGTGACGTAACCAGTGACTAGAACGGTTTCGCCGACTCCTGGAACCTCGCCATCATCCCACTCAAGAGTGACCTGATGCTGGATTGCAGGGTTGTCGTTCGCAGTGAACCGAACCTGAACGTCGTGCGGGTAGTTATACAACGCCGGATCATCCCCGACATTCGTTACCTCGACCGTGAATGGTACACGTGTTCCAGGCATAACCGCCTCGACGTTGAGATAGTCGAATGCGAAATCAGTGTTGAACTTGTAATCCGGACGTGCCTCGACAACGTTCTCCACCTTGATGTGGAGTGTAACGCGGTCACTTCTCTGATCGTAGGTGGAATAACCAGCCTGACTGTAGTTGATGTAACTAGGAGCATCAGCAGTATCGTTCAGGTATAGGTTAACAGTGCAGTAGTAGCCGCTAGCCGGAGTCATCTGGTGAATTCCACCGTCACGGACACCATCGCCATCTGCATCCTGCAGGAAGTCCCACTGATCTCTAGGCGCAGTGGTGGTTGCGTCAGGGATGAGTGTGATTAGCATCTCCTCTGTATCCTGATCAAGATCGATTGCGAAGTAATGATCGTAATCACAATTCGCAGTCTTAGCAACTTCCCACTGGTAATCGGCCTGCTGATGGTCGATATCAGACATCATTCGAGACATATCGAACGTGAGGTTGTCGACATTAGTATCGTCCTCAACTAGATCGATGTACCAATTGTCCTCATTACCAGCAGTGAGCTTGTCACCGTTAGCTACCTCGACGTACTTCTCCGCCTGCAAATCAGGTCCAGCGATAACCGGAGCATCGTTGATCGGGTTGACGATGAACGGAACGGTCATGTCATCCGCGTCATCTACACCATCTGTGAGTCCGAAGAGAATATCACAGGACCCGCCTGCTTCATTCGTCGCGTTCTCTGCGATGAGGATGCTTGTTGTTCCAGCCATTGAGATATCGAATGGGATACATCCATCGGCGGTAGCAGTCCAGTTGTAGATCTGCGGAACCGCGTATGGGTTGTTATCCGACTGAGTGTTCTCGTTTGCCATGTCAATCACGAAACTTCCTGACTGGTTGAAGACGCTACCAAGGCTCTTTGGAACGGTGAATCCGTTCGCACCATCGATTGCTGCTTCATCACGGATGTTGATTCCGCCCTGGCCGTCGTCGGTGAGGACGAGGCCACAGTCGTTGCTATTGTAATCATTCAACGAGTTGCAGATGATTGGCTTGTCGTTAACATTGGTGACGTTCCAGAAGAAGGTCTGTGTCGCGTTCAGGCCGTCAGCGTCTGTCACGGTCGCCTTGAGGCGGTGACCACCGAACTGGTCGGCGAGAGTCGATACCTCGAGAGACTGCCCATTCAGGCCGTAAGAATACGGTGTGATGTATGTGTGAGTGTTCGCTGCAGAGTCAACAATCTCCCATGACAGGTTTACATCCTGTGTCTGGAAGTCAGTTGCCAATTCCGTCATACTTAGCGACGTCATTCCGGTATCCTCATCGACGGTGACGTCGATTAGGTTCTGGATGACTGGCTTAGCACGGAGGATATCGATCTCAACATTCTGGTTCGTAGACATCATGACGTTATTCCTCTCTCCCCAGTCCCAGTAGTCGTTCTGAGCATCACGAACCTTGACGATGATATCGTAAGGCCGAGCAGGGGTTGGAGTCGTTGTGCCCGCATAGGTTCGGAAGATGAGGAGGAAGTCATCGAGAGTTCCATCTGCAAGATCCGTTCCAGTGAGGTCGAAGCCACCGAAGTCGTAGAAGTTCTGGGCAGTCGCATTAGCCTGATCCCACACCTGTGGTGGGAAGGCAGCTAGGACGTGACCTGTGTTCTCGTTCTGAACCACTGTCAGCCAGCGGACATCATCAGTCGGGGAACCGATACATGACCATGGGATAGCAAACTCGGAGTTCAAGTTGAACGTCGAGGTCACACCAGGGTATCCGAATCCTACGAAGGAGGAGATACCATTGCACGAAGACGTGACATCAACCCAGTTACCGGTTGGGGTCACACGCTTGATTCCCCAGCTGGTTGCATCCTCTGCGAAGAGCATGAAGTCAGCCTGGAATGGGAGGTTGTGCGTAACATACCAGTTGTCGCCTGTAGAACTACCACCTGGAACGGTGTCTAGGTATATCATTCCGTCCGACGCGGTGAAAGTCACACCAACAATGCCGATGTAGACGTTCGTAGCATCCCAAGTGATTCTCATCTCCCCACCAGAGGTGAGGTTCTTGGCTACTGAACCAGGCATCATGTCGTCAGCGATATTCGACTCAGCGGTGTAATCACCGAACCAATCAGCAAGGTCACCGTCGGTCTGAATCACAGATCCAGCACGGGTGCGCCATGATGGGCTGACATACTCTGCACGGGAGTGAGCCACAAGAGGCACTGTTCCGCCAGTGAGAGTATTGTAGTCCTCAGTCGACCTGATGGTCAGTGCCACATCAGAGGCCGCTTGACCCATGTGAGTGACATCGAGATTCAACAGGTTTGCTTCGTGAACAATCGCGCTACTGGAGACAACCAACTTCGCAGAGTCGAGGACGCCGTTACCGACACTCGTCACTGTGCTGAAAGCACCTGCATTAATCTGGACACTAGTGCCGCTCCAAGTCATGTTCTCAATCGAACCAGACGCGGTGTTGATTGTCTTCAACGTGGTATCAGAAGTACTCGTACCTCCGTTCCATCGGAAGTCCTTGTGCTTGTCAGTCAGGAGACCGATATCACCACTAGTGCTTAGGTCTGCGATGTCAAGATCGTGTAGACCGCTACTAGATACGGAACTGACAGCAATACCATTGGTGTCATCCACATCGATAGTAGCTCCATCGACGCTGATGTCGACATCTTCTGCATCAACACCATATCCATCTGCCACAATCAGAACACCACTACCGCTTCGAGCCTGAGGTGTTCCACCGAGGTAGAGTTCTCCACCTTCCATTTGGATTCCAGTACCGAATCCGCTGATACTTGTGTTCGAGAAGGAAAGCCAGTCATCTGATCCAGCAACATTCACACCAATAGATGCAAGGGACGGACCAGAACTTGTGGTTACGGTCACTGTGCCATACATGTTAGGATGAGCACTGCAATGATACTCATACACACCAGTTGATGTGAAGGTGTGCGCGAAATACGAACCGTTGTTCATTAGACCACTGTCCCAGACAGGTGAACCGGTTGTGTTCTCAGTAGTGCTGTGCTGGTAGTTGTTCGGATCCGAGTTGTATTGAACTGCGTGCCAGCGAACAGTATCGCCAACAGATACGGTGATGTTCTGCGGCGAGAAGACCGAAGCACGGATTTCGACAGTGTGGACTCTAGCTGCTGCTCCACCAAGGCTGGTGAAGGAGCTCCCTTCATCGACGACTGTGCAGCCGTCTGTCACTAGAGCATTCGAGATTGTCGAGACATCGTTGCCACTCATGTTGATTGTGGAAGTTGTTCCACAGTTGTCTACACTGATTCCAACCGCGCTTGTTGGCGTTCGGCCAGAGGTGAATGAAATCGTGTTGTCCCTGATGTCTACATCGTTGCTGCCACGAACACCGTAGACAGAGATACCGCCGTCTGCATCAATCAACTCGTTGTCGGTGATTGTTCCGTGACCACTCTGGAGATAGATGCCTGCGTTAGATGCACTGCTGACACCACGAATGGTGTTGCCATCGATATCCCATTGCTTTCCACTGCGAGAGTAGATTGGGTTTTCCGCGAGAATATCGTTATCGAAGATGTCGATGGAGTTCGTTGTAGCATCCTGGATGTAGACACCATAAGTTGGGATCGTAGATCCAGTGTAGGTGTTGTCCTTGATCAGGATGTCATCCGCCTTGGTGTTCAGGTATGCCCAGAAACCAAGAGACGTTGTGTCAACAAACGTGTTGCCTTCAACAATCATGTCATCGGTACCAGTTCCACTGTAATAGGTAGAGTAAGCGTAGTAGTTGTATGGAATCATTACGCCAGCCTGACAGTCGTAGAACGTGTTGTCCTCGATTCTAGCATCGGCAATTCCTGCTGTTGAAACACAAACGTCGTTGTATTCCACGCTACTACCTGCAGGTGGTACACGATAGTGAGAGAATGTGCTGTTGGTTACGATGAATTCTGCCGGGGCACCGTAGTATCCACGGCCAGATGCCATCGTCGCAATTCCAATCATGTCAGTGTTGTTGATGTTGAATCCAGCATAGTTGGAGGTACCACTGTATCCTAATCGGAATGCGTGACCGCGATCACCATTGTTAGCACCTACGGAGATAATCGTAGTGTTGTCCATATTGATTGTCCGAGTGTAAGGATACTCGATACGGATATCTGCCACGCCATTGTATCCACCAGTCACGAAGATGATCGAGTTGTTGAAGAACGCCTCGTTCGCGCTATCTAGGTAGTTGTAGGCGTGATCCATTAGGATGACCTTGTCATTCCCATCATCCTCCTTCATACCGTAGTATGCATCGTATTGGGTGAGTGAACCTACAGTGGCTGAACCACCATAACCAACGTTCGAGCAGGAACGCAGGTTGTTGTAGCTACTAGACGTGTATCGGTAACACACGTGTATGTCGACGGAATCCACCATGTTGATGGTGTCAGCGTTCGTTGGAACGTCCGCTAGGGTAACACTCTCCATGATGTATCGGAAGTCACGTGAAGTACTGGTGTATTCATTTACGTATACGCCTGCTAGAGTCATTCCAGCGAGGTTCTTCGCTTGATGTCCGGAGAAGTCAACAGTATATGCTGTGAACTCCATATCCTCCGCAACACCTACCGAATCGGTTGTGGCAGTAGCAACAAGGCGATTGTCGGCATCTAGGAGTTTCAGATGAACACCTGGAGCTGCGGTGCTATCGGCCAGTAGACCCACATCATAGAGGCGGTTCCTTGAGAACTCGCCTGCACCATTCACCATAACTGTCTGAGTCGAGGATTGATCGGCAATCGTACCCTCGACATATGTCACAGTTCCCGCGCCGATTGTCATGTCATCGGTGTTATCCTGGAAAGTCGAGTCCAACATACGGACATCTCCTGTGCCTGCGTGGTTCATTCCAACTGTGGAATCACGAACCATGAGACCGTCGAAAGCCCAGTCAACGCTGCTTGAACTGAGGACATTGATTCCAGATGTTGCGGACTGAACAACCTCTCCACCGAAGGTGAGGCCAGTGGAACCAGCTAGGACCATTCCACTCTGGGACTGATCGTAAAGTTCCATGTTCGTCATGGAAGTGGAACCCGCACCGGAAGTGGTCAGGCGAACACCATAAGCACCCTGAGTAACGTTGATGTCATCAAAGAACATGGCGTTGGATCCATCAATGAGGATTCCTTCGTTGGTAGGCGCAGTAATAGTCACATCACTGATGCTTCCTGCTGCGCGACCACCGCTGACGAGAATACCTGTGTCTGAACCAGTAATCTGACCATTGTTAATCTGAGCAACACCGAACTCACGAGCCCACTGTCCCATCTGAGTGTGGTCTACACCTCCACGGTAGAGGAAGTCGAAGCGGTCCTCGAAGTAGTTGTTCCTGTTGTGGAATACGTCAATCTTCAAGGTGACCGATTCGTAGTTCGAAGCAGGTGTGGATACTGGAGGGAACTCGATTCTCCAACCAGCTGGGTTAGGAGTACCATAGCGGTACGCGTAATCCATACAGGAACCGTATGACCCCCACATTCCACGGCTTGAGTCAGGAGAGTTAGGATAGAAACTAGGCCAGTATCCGCCCCAGAAGTGGTATGGATAGTAGTTCGTGGCCTGAGTCAACCCGTCTGCTGCTTCCATCCTGAAACCGAAGTTCAATGGAGAGCCCGCGTTCGAACCAGACCAAGAACCGTTAGATGCAAGTTGGGACGGACCGTAGTTCAGCATGTAGTAATAGTATGCATACTGATAGGACCCGCCAGGATTGTACTTGTAGCCGTATGCGTTACAGTCCCAATGAGGTGGCTCGCCATAGGTTGCGTCAGAATCCGTGTTAAGAGTCATCGGGTGACCATAGGTGATCAAGTCCTCATCCGTACCATCATTATCCAAGTCTGAACCTGTGCCGTCATCAACATAGATGCGCAGTCGGTCGTAAACCATGTAGTAGTAACTCGTACTATATGCGTAGTAGTGAGCGTTACCACCTGCGAAAACGGAGTTGAATGCCATCTGAACAACGTCATCATCGTTAGCGAAACGTGTGATATCGATCTCGTGAGTTACCCATCCGGATTGACCCTGTAGAAGAGGGGAACGGTAAATGGTCGGAAGACTCATTCCACCGTAATTCTCCATACCAACGTCGTTGTTAGCAAGAGTGAAGTCATCGATGGATGGAGCAGCGCTCTTCACCATGATTCCAGTTCCTGCATTCTCGACAGTGATATCATCGAGGTCAGTCGAAGCAGAGTTCTCGATATGTAGTCCAACACCAGTGTTCTGGTTGTTACTAATCCGAGCGTCGTCGACAATGAGCGTACCACCGTTGACCTTGATGGTCGCCATATCGGCATTGCTGGCGTAGGATCCAAGTGCATAGGAACCATTCTCCATACGCACTGTAGCGCCTTCACCAATCAACAGACCACTCTTAGTTGCGGAATCCTGCTTCATATCGCGAATGAAACTGTGATCCATGTTGAGTTCACCATTCTCGATGTTCATCGTCCAACCATAGAGGCTGGATGTAGCACGGATGTATCCGTCGACTCCACCCGAAGCAACTCCGCCAGTGAGGAGGAGCTTGGCTCCGTTACGCAGCGTAATTGTTGGGCTGTTGGTTGCTGAACTGTTCACACTGAACTTGGTTCCGTTGAGGTGCAGATTACAATTATCCAAAACTAGGTTTGTGGATAGCGTAATAATCTGCAAAGTGTAGAGAGCATAACTCTCACCAGACAACATGTATGAAGACGTGTTACCTGAACCTGAGCCATCATCAACATTTAGGAAATTACAGTCCTTTGTTGCTCCATTCCAATCCTGCGGGTAAGCCTCTAGCATGAAGTCCGCTCGATCGCCCACCTCTAGTGGTAGATCGTGGTTCTGATCGTTGTAGTTTGAGGTGTACCACACGTCTGCAGGTGTTGTAAGGTTCTGACCTGCGCCTCCACCGATACTGAATGAGTGATCGGTGTAAGTGTCACTGACGACAGTTCCAGAAGAGGAATACTCCAACCGGTCTGTGATCAACCACGCTTCTGCAAGGCCGTTATTGGCGCCTCCAGCAGTCCTTACAGTACCAACAACTGCGACCTCGTTCACCGTACAACTACCCGAAGCTGTCACGTCTGGACAAGTACCACTCTTGGTGACGACCGTAGTCGTAACAGCGTGGTCAGCAACGTAGGTGTTAGCTCCGTTGATGGTACGATATACACCGACAGTTGCCGTTTCACCGACAAAGAGTTCTCCGCCAGGGTGACTGACATAAGTTGGGCAGGTGCTCTGTCCCTCGTAACCGTTAGCCGCGGTCACACAGTCGTCACTACCGTAGGTGACGTCAATCAATCGGACACTTCCACCGGTGTGGGATTGACCAACGTTCACGAAGTCCGAATCGATGTTTGACACAGCAATCGTAAGGATTGTGTTCTGTGCGAAGGCTGCGCCATGCGTGCTACCAGAGTAGTCAAGATCGCCCTCTGAAATGGTCACCATGTTCGAAGAAGAGGAAGAACCGCAATTGGAGACAACACCCGTGTTGTCGGTGTCAATTGCGACAACCTTGGCCTCGATGTTCCAACCACATCCGTAGACACCGATGTGTGCTCCATCGTAGTTATTGACGAATACCTTGCCAGAGTCAGGAGAACTGCCTACGAAGTGTAGACCAGGTGCTGTTCCTGTCGTGGTGAAGGCTACGTTATCAATCGACGTAGGCCGGGTTCTTTCCAGATACAACTGGGATTGGCTGTTGCTCGTACCAGTGACATCGATATCGTTGAAGATTGCATCGTCACCAGTTGGCCCCATGACCGTGTTCGAACCCGCAGGAATCACCGAAATGAAGCCCTCCATGCCAGTTCCTACGATATCATCCATCGTGATGGAGTCAGTTGCCTGAGTGTATACTGCACGATAGTATCCCTCAAGGTCGAGGTTGTATGCATAGAAACTCGAACCGGAGGTACTGGTTGGGTCGTGATAGACCGCACCGTCTGGGTTCCAGTTGGTTCCTGGTCGACCAGCATCCGAGGTAAGATCAGGGATGGTGATCGATACGTTGCTCAACCATAGGTCATCGAAATCAACGCTGATACCGTTAGATCGTGCATCAGTGATGGTAACGTTCTCCATGGTTAGAGAACCGCCGCTGGAACCTGGGTAGTTGACAATCGCGCCACCCCAGTCGTTCCAATTCGTGTTACACTCGTCCATCGTACCCCATCGGAGTTCGACGATGGAATCCTCAGGCAGATCCATACAAGCGTCAGCCGCCTGACTGATACTGAATCCAGTCATAGTAAACGATGTACCTTGACCGCTACCGTGGCTGATTGCCTTACCGACGTTGGTGAAAGTCATGTTTTCCATGGAGAAGTCGCCAACATTTCCGTTGTATCGAGGAGCATTGCCATGTGCACTGCCCGCGCTGATTGCAACGGTCATGTTCTCAAAGTTCGCGAAAGTGAACTGATGGCGATCATCGGTCGTGTGCGTTCCAGTGGTTGCAGTGCAACCGTTTGTGAATGCCAGACCAAGTGCCTTAGCAGAGGTTGTTCCAAGATCTGTGAAGTTCACCGGTAGATCTTCGGTACCATTCACCCAGAGCTTGTTACAAGCTCCATTGAACAGGATACCCTTGCCCTCTGCAATCTGAATCTCAACACCTGACTCGATAGTCAAGTCTGCATTAACGGTAACATAGTCACCGTTCGCAGGATTAACTCGAATCGGACTCATCTCAAGATCCCATATAGTGTCCTGATTGATGTCTGCAGAGACATCGCTTCCAGCACCATCGAATGGAATTACCTTGGATCTAATCGAACAATCCTGATTGCTTGAACCACCATAGCAGTAGTACGATGCGTAGTAACCCCACCATGGAGCAAGGTCCACGTTACGGACATAACTTCCAGTGGAAGGCATGGCAGGCATGGTAGTGCCCCAACCGTAGTACATCATCTGTGCAGAGTTACTTGAGGAACTCGTGGAGAACTGCATTGCGCCGTGGCGGATCGCGTGGATCTTGTGGCTGCTGTTACCACTGTAGGTTGTTCCGAAGTATTCGAAATCGAAGCCTGCAGGTAGGTCGATGACTGTGCTGCACTGGTTTCTGTAGCTGCTCCAATAGCGTGTGCAGTAGTAGGTGTAAGGTCGACCATTGCTGGAACCTTCCATCTCTAGGTCATAGTTAAACAACTCAGTCATGCCAACTTGGAATGCCTCGTAACCGTGGTTATTTCCATCAGTAGCGATGCGGTAGTTGTCTGTCCAGCGAGAAGGCGTGTATCCTGACTGGTATCCACTACCTCGGCCAAGAATGTCGTCGCCAACAGCACCGTTGGGTGACTGATAGCCGACCTTCTCGTAATCGTAGTACATCTGGCTGGAGGTGTCATAGAGGAATTCAATCTCATTAGACACATCGTATAGCTTAACCTGCCAACTGCACTGATACTGGGAACCGAATCCACAGTTCTGATTATGCCACTCAATGGTCATGACCTTCGTTGGTGTAACCAGATCGTAGGAGAACGCAGATGTGTTCACCATGTTACCATTGTTGTCACGTGCGTGGATAGTGTATTGAACAGAGTTGCCACGGGTTGTTCCAGGGATAACTGCTGACCAATCGCACTCTGCCATCTCGCAGCTGCTGAATCCACCTGATGGAGTCATAGCAACCACAGTCTCACTAGACCATGTCGTAGAACCGTTAACTGAATCCATGACCTGATACCTGATGAATGGCCGGTAAAGGTCCCCATTGGAATCCTGTCCTGCAGTGATATTCATTCCTGTTGGAGGATCACCTGCATCACTCAGAAGGAACTTGATGGTTCGACCATCCTCAGTGTATGAATCCATCAGACCTGCGTGGTCGATGACTGGTGGGAAGGTGTCTGGGGTCGGGCGGATGTTGCTTGCCTTGGAGACAATGTTAGGTCCACCAGCTGCATTGAACCGAGTGTCGGTAACACCGACGTTGAATCCGTTGAACTTGTAGCTTGTAGAGAACCATGTTGTACAGTATGCCGGGTTACCACGAACGAGATAGAAATATCCGTTCGAACCAACACATGCCATGTTTCTCGAGGTCGAGGACCAGTAGTTATTGCCAGGTGTGCTCGATCCAGAGGAACTGCCGTTGAGTGGCAGATCACCGAAGTAACCAGTATAGTCAGTTGGGATTGTGACACGAACGTATCCGTCGTCCGTATTTCCACTGGCTAGCGTTGTCTGAGTTAGACCGCCCGATACCAGTTCATCAATACCAGTCTGTGTGCCTAAACCAAGGACACCAAGAGAGGATGTGGTGGTATCCCAGTAGTACATCAGGTTCATTCCAGGACCATCATCGGCCGCAAAGGTGAGACCAGGGACACTGGCAACCTTAGCAGTCACACTAGTAGACGTAGTGTAGGTCGTGTAACGTGAACCCATGTACTTCGCGTTCCATTGCAGACCACTTGTCTTGAAACAGGATGAAGAACCTGTACCACAATTGCTTGTATCCAACTCAATCATGTATTCTCGGTTGTTCTCCCACATTGTCACCTGATAGGTGAAGAAGTTTCGAGCTTGGTAGTAGAAGTAGTTACTCTGCTCGTTAACTGCAATCTGTGACTTGCGCTGGTCATGCGGCGCATCTTCCACATCCTGTACGAAGTAGTTGTAAGGTGTTGATGGAGGCGTGATTGAAGCCGGAGTCCCAGTGCCACCAGATGGAGTGGTGCCTGTGTTTGGACCATTGTTAGGGCCAGTTGTGGACAAGTCACGGTATGCCCAGAAATATTGGACATAGTCACCGAGGCTCACTGCTGGGATCTGTGCCTTGAAATTGCACTTCTGACCTGCAAGGCAGGTGCCAATCGAGGTCGCAGTCACAGCTGTGTACGAACCATTGTTCACACGGTAGTGAAGACGTGGTCCTTGAGAACTAGTTGTGTCCACTCCAGAACTGTCTGTCAGGCCGATGTAGAACGTACGAGCGTCCTCACGGTATGATGTTAGACCAGTATATGGTGCGAAGTCGGCTTGTGGCGGGCTAGTGTCGCTTCCACCTGTGTAACTGATTGTAATCTTCGGGAGTTCACTTGCAGAGTTACAGTAACTGTATGTGCTCGTTCCACACATGTACCAGAACGGTTCGTTTGAGTTGCCGTTCCTTAGGCCGAGACCGATAACGTGCCCATTGCTTCCAGCTGCATTCCCGTCGATAGCGTCCTGAATGTCTGACTCACCATTGGTGTTGAAGTCAAGCGTTCGAGACTGCATACCGCTCCAGTAGTATCCTGGATCGTTGAGGGTTGTCGTGCTGCTCGATGCAGCACTGTTTCGAATCATCTGATTCAACCTGTATCCACTGCTGAAGAGGTATGAACTCGGGTCAATATGGTTGGAGGACTGGCTCGAACCGGACTTGAGGACCGACATTACCATCTGAGCGGAACCAGATCGGTATCGCCCCATGTGGACGTAGAAATCCGCATCTTGGACTGTAGCGCCCGTTGGGACTGCGTTGTTGAAGTCGAAGCGGTACCAAGCATAGCGGTAGTAGAAACTGTAAGCGCTACTCGTAGTGCAGGACTGGACACTTCGGTATCCACGGCAAGTACCAACGCTGAACAGGCTGTTCGTTGAGTATGCACGCTCGTAAGTGGAGGACCACCAGCCTGTGGTGCGGTAATAGTATGCGTATCCTGAACGCTGGGTTCCCTGACTGATAGTGGGGTCAATCTGGACCGGGTAAACGCGTTCTTCGCTGAGGAGCCAATCTGAGTCGACTACAGTAGCGATTTCGATGACTTCGCCGAAGGAGCGAAGCACATAGAGGCCAAGGTGACCATCGGGTGAATCGCCGTCAACGTTGCTCTGATCATAAATCAAAGGCCGGTCAATGACCACCAGTAGTTCACCTGTCTCAATGTTACGGATATCGATACTTGTGTTCGTGGTAGTCAACTTGCCACCGTCTTCAATCATGGAATCGCCAATGAAGAGAGCGTGGCCCGAAGGAATAATCATGGTCTCTTGAAGACCGAAGTATCCCTCAAAACCATCAGGAGCAAATGGCATGTCGCGAATGTTCAGATTCTGCTTGACACCTTCGCTGGTGACTACATAGTCAATCTCTGCATTGATGTTCACCGGATAACGGATTACGTTGGCACCAACAGAGACGCCTTCAGTTGCAGGCTCCTCAATGTATGGCATGGGGCTGAAGCCCTCGCCCAAGAACCAAGCAGGCATCGGGTTGAGTCCAAAGCGAATCGGATCGATGTTCTGATCGAACTGGACTGTTACGCCGTCCTGGAGACTGCTAGAGAACTGGGTCTCAAAGGAGTTCTTCGTGACCTCCCAGCCTGTCGCAGTGGAATCGATATTGAGATCGATTTCCTCCCAAGAACCATCCTCAAGGTAGTGCATCGCACCAGCCCCGACAACTGCGAGACGTTCTCCGTCTTCACCGATGTAAGTCTTGGAGTTCTCTGTTCGGCTTCCGAGCAGCTCCTTGGCCGGATCGAATTCCTCCAATCCAACCGTTACGTCATTCTCAGGAAGTGCCAGCAAATCCTCGGACTCGTCGACGGTGTCGACCTCCTCGGCACCCGACGCCACGTCCGTGGCGGGGGCTACTGCAGCACTCCAGCTCATTCCCAACATCAGCAGCGTCAATACGAGCCAGCCGATACTTGTTGTCACATTCTTCTTTGTCATCATTTCACATACCCCACTGTATGCACAGCATATGAGGCTCTATTTTGGCTATAACCATATGGGTGCGGATAGTTTGATTAACAAACGAAAAACAGCAAAATAAGCAAAAAAATGAAGATTTTTTTCGAAGCCGTTTTCGGAATGGTACGTTTGATTTGTAACACTCATAATCTAGGGATTAAGCCCAAATTGATCGAGCGAGATATTTCTACAGAAGGAAACTATGCCTGGCCTTCTGGAATAATACCCGATTAGAAAAGCACAAGTGCTCAAAGAATAACCTGAGCGGTAATCATTCGACTATGGAGAGAAATACCTCGGACCCATCTCTAGGTCCGAAGTATAACTCAGCGTGATTGGTTAGGCCAATCAGTAGTCGAACTCGTCGTCTCCGCCGCCGCCGCCGCCACGTGTCAGGATAACTGCACCTGCGATGACTGCAATCACAACAACGCCGACAATCGCCATAATCGCGTTCTGCGAAATGGTGCCCTCGACATCCTCAGTTTGCTCACCTGGAGTTGTGCCAGGATCAACTACTGTCTCAGAAAGATCGACCTTGGCCTGAGCCGCGTCAGAACCCTTGTTGCCGTTTGCATCGACACCAGCTGCAGCGAAGAAATACTCGCCTGCACATGTTCCAGCGCATACGGTCTGCTTGGATAGGGTAACGGAAGTGGAAGCATCCGTCATTTCCTCACAGGTCAGACCGTCGAAGTCCGATGCAGCGAAGTCGAAGCCAACCGACCAGCAGACCATCCAATGGTCTACATCGTCGACATTCTCAGCGTTCCAGTTCAACGTGATGTCAGAAGCTGATACCGTTGCAGTCATGCCAGAGACAGTTGGGGAAGGATCCACTTGCCCATCTGCAGTGATTGACGCATGAGAACAAACCGTGGAATTCGCACCAACACCGTTAACGACGCGGACATCGAACTTGTACGCCTGAGCATGGACTCCAACGAACGTATGCGATGTTGTGCTGACATTCAACGTGTTCTTGAGCACGTCATCCACGAGGAACTCAATTCGGTCCTCGGAAGTGTCGAGAAGAGCACTGTCTACATAGGTCCAGTCAACGACGATTTCTCCGGAAGCACCGCGTTCAACGCCATTACAGTCAAGACCAGTTGCTGGAGGCTCGTCAGTGCTCGAAGCAATGAACACTGCATAGGTGGTATCCTTCAAGTTAGGGATATCGCCCGGCTGACTCCAACTGAGAGTCACGCCACCATTGTCGTTAGCGGTCTTGATAGTTGACATCGAAGTCCAACCAGTACTACCTTGGAACCAAAGTGAGTAATCGTTGGCGATGTCGCCTGAGAAGGAGACAACAAGTGACTCTGGTCCAACATCGACAGGAGTGAACGTGTAGTATGACATCTGGGTGCCGCTAGGATCGTTTCCTGGACCAACATTGAACGCAATAACGGAGTCATAACTAGCAGTCATCCCGAGGTCTGCACCAGTGATGGCATCCGCGTTCGTGAAAGTAACATTTGTACCGACTGCTGTATTGTAGGTAAGCGAATAGTTAGCAGTCCAAGCCGCATCGCCTGCACCACCAGTGTATTCCTGAGGGCCAAAGCGGTTCCATACGTTAAGCTGCTCGATGTCTTCGCCGCAAGCGCCAAATTCATCACAAACAATCAACTTGATGGAGTTCCCTCCAATCCACATAAAGTCAGTGAAATCAAGGTTACACATCGTCATCCCTACGCCTTCCATGCAGGTGTCTATGTCTACCTCTGCGCGAGTACCTCCAGAGAGTTGCCATGCATAGGAAAGCATGGCAGGATCCTCAGTCTCAGAATCAGAAGCACGTGCCTCAAAGGACAGAGGGTCGCCAACAACAGGTGGATCATTCAAGAGATCGCCTAGGCGGATGTCCACGTTAGGGATATCGTTGATACCTTCAATCTGAGTCGCTCGCTGGTTGTCTGATGCAGTCAACTCCGTTCGAGTTGTATCAAGGAAGTTCGCTACAGCACGGATGCTGTGATCTCCTGGCGTGATGAACACTTGCATGCAAGCGATACCCTCCATGGTAGCGCCCTCCATGCCAGAGTCATCGACTCCTAGGAGCTTGTGCGAGTAAGCTTCCTCGCCTTCCATCATAGTGCACTCGTCTGCCCAATACTCCATCATGTTGCCATCAGGACCTGTGACCTGGAAAGTAACATTCCAGTCGTAGGTGTTAGTCTGGTCAGAACCGTCGTGTAGAACGGTAGCCTTGAGCCACTGCTGTCCAACGTTAAGGACTCCACCGAAGACACCGTCGTCACCGAGTGTGAGGCTCTGCATACGGATGTTGTGGAAGACACCAAAGGTCCCAGTGATAGAGCCGAAGTTGTTTCCTGCACGATCATCAATCTCAGAAACCGATTCATAGTTGATAAGTGTCGAACCTTGGGTATCGTTCGAGGACTCATCGAGAGCCTCACCAGTGTAAACCGTGTGCCCATCGAATTGGACAGACACACTGAATGCAGAGAATCCAGAGGTGGAATCTGTGTCAGCAACCATGTATCCATCAATGGAGAACGTCTGCCCATTATCTACCAACATACGAGTCTGAAGGCAGGGGTTGGTATTAGCTGGGCACGGGTTAGGGTGCGCACCGTTGTCAGAAGTCTGCTCGATGTCTGAGACATTGTGCCAGACCTCGACTCCAGTGGTACTGTTACCAAGAGTGTATTCTGGACTGTTACCTTGGAACGAGGCGATTGTAGCCTGACTTCCAGGGTTCAGAGGATCATCGACTGTGGACATTGTTCCATCGAAGGAACCGGAGAAAGACACGCTCATCTTAGCCTCACGGGCTTGCCAGTCATCGATACTACTGTGTGCGGAGATGGAAACTCTGAATGGGGCAGCGTTTCCAGCAGTAACAGCCTGTGTCCTAGCAGCTTGCTCATCAGCGTGGCATTCGTTACCGTCAAGCCAGCAGATGGATACACCGATATCACTCCAGTCAACGACTGTGACATCGAATTCCATCTGGTTGTTGGTGAGATCGGTGTCTTGGCTAGTGGTATCCTCTAGAGTAACGCGGATCCTGTAAGTTCCAGCGTTTGAGGGAGTCCAGACAAGGTCAGCGCCTTGGGAATCACGGACAGTGTATGCTCCGTTAGCAAGATAGTCGCCTGCAGAAAGATTGTCGTAAGCGGCACCGAATTGAGTCAGGCCAATAGCCTCGTCACCGCCAGAAGCCTCGTCGGTTCCAGCAACTCGAATCGGATTTGCTCCGTCAGCATTAGCAATAACATCAACTTGAACATTCAGATTCTCGACCAATTGATCGCCATCATTGAGGATTACAAGAACGAACTTAACATCCGTACCAGCCTCAATTTGGTTCCGAGCATCGCCGGAAAAGGCATCGACGTATGTCTCGCGTGGAGATGTAACATCGTGGAGCTTTATCTCATACGTGCCTGAGCGGCCGGCCTCCGCCGGCACACTCTCTTCATTCAGTTCGTCAGGCACGATGTACAACAGCGTGCTAGCAATCATTAGTGCAATCATCATCAACGATAGCGTCTTCTTCATAGTCATGACCCCCATTGGTCAAGCGTTGCTTAGGACCATCATCTCTATTTATACAATTGGGGTAGAACGATAAGAAAAGATGTTTGAAAAGTATCGATTCAGAGATATTTTTCTTGATTAGAGCGTTTTATTTGTGCAATTTTCGATACACGTGAAGTCATATCAATGACTTCATCACAGAATTGGGGGAAGATTTAGTACTCCTTCGCAGGGATGGAGTGGTTGCAATCAAAGAGAATAATACTGCAAACAAGGGGATCATGATGAACTCTAGAACAGGCACCACAAAGGCACCTCCTTCGCTAGCAATCACCATTTTGTGTAGAATCCAGTGGAGAAGAAATCCAACGGCTCCTCCTGAAATAACTCCTACACCACTCGTCCAGAGAACCTCTAATCCGAAGGTCATGAATATCTCGCGCGGCTGGAATCCAATGGCGCGCATGACGCCAATCTGCATATTTCGTTGCTTCAGAGAACGATTTGTTACAACCGCTAATCCAAGGATGCCCACTAGTAGACCGATGGCAAGGAAAGCGCGCACAAGACCTAACAGAGAAACGAGAACGATGCGAATCTGATCAAAGAGTTCTTCCACCACAAGAACCGTGGCACCATCTGCTCCAAATTCGCCTTGCAGTGATTCTGCAATGACCATGGTGTTCTGATTATTCTGCACATCCACCCAAACCATAGAATCTGTAGAATTCAACAAGGATATTGTTGACTCTTCGCGAAGAAGGATTCCTGACATTAGAAGAGATGCATCTTCATCGAGCACCCCTACAATGCGGACCTCTGTGTGGAGCATGGAGCGCTGTGGATCGCGCAAATCGATGTAAGAACCGATGCCCAATCCCAAACCCGGTTGTGTAAGGCCACCCAATGATGAGTATGTATCCTGCGCCACCGAGGCATCTACTATGGCAAGAGAGGGATCAGAAAGGACTGCGAGCCATACGCCCCTCTGATCCGCAGCGATAGAAGAGTCCCAATCACTCAGAGGTAAGGCTCCCCCATCGATAAATGACGTGCTAAAGCCACGCACCGAAGTATAACGAGGAGCAACATTATCAGCTGTTAGAATACCAGTACCAACTTCGATTTTAGAGTACGACGCAATGCCATTACGAGACATATCCTGATTGGACCAAGTATCCATTACTGAGATATCGAGGCCTTGCCCATCTCCCACTATGACAATGTCATATTCGCCACGTGCATCCTCGCCGATGTCCTCTATGTAGGCTCCGAAGGATGCGCTATAACCAGATAATACGATTAAAGCAAACACTACGACACTGTAGGTACCCATTGTTAGTAATGTGCGCCCTCCCTGCGCCTGTGGATATGAAAGAGCAAGGTGGGCCATCGCAGAATATCTAGGATTCGATTTGAATAAACGACGAGAAAGCGCGCTGACAAAGATTGGGCCAAGAGACCCAGCAAGCATCACTGAACCAATGACCATGAATACCCCCGATACAATTAGAGAGAGGTCGGAAGCCTCCATTCCTGAACGAATTGGGTCATCGAATAGAACCCAAATAGGCATCAATACACCGATTATGGTTGACGAAATAATGGATGACCACTCCTTACCAGTACGAGCAACTGAGAGGAATTCTGCCCTAGATGGTAGAAGGCGAATGAAAATACAACGAATAGGTAGGTGAATGGTCAAAATCAGTAAGGCTCCACCCGACACCCAGAGTAGATGGTCAAGGCCCCCTGGCGCATCTGGCAAGAGCAAGAACATCCCCCATAATGCGACGGAGGTGGCACCAGTCATGAGCGTCAACAAGATTTCCCAAAGTCCGGAAGAGGTAGTAGAGGAGGGGATATCTCGAAGGTTAGAGAGGACGTCCTTCCTCGAAAGAAACAGTGCTGTAAGCGACAGAGTGAGGGTAGACAGGAGAAAACCCGCTGTAGCACCTAGAATTGCCGAAGACCTCTCCCATGCGAAGGAAAATCCTACACCGAAACTAGCAACGAAGAAGGCGTCTAGTGCATGCATCATCACACCTGCGACTACGAGTCCGGATATGGACCCGAGAAGTGAGGCTGGAACGGAAAGCATCACACCTTCGATACGAATTATCCAACCAATATCATTCGATGAACCTCCAATAGCTCGAAGGATGCCCCAATCTCTCTTACGGTCGTCCGCAGAAATGACCTGTAGGTTGACGATGAGCATCGCCCCTGCAGCGATAATGAATGTCCCGAAGGTCAAGAAGAGAATGGAGAATGACTCGCCAGCACCTTCAATCGATGACACCGCTTCACTTTTGACATTCACAATAGATGCATCAGAGGATGAAATATCCGCACGGGCATCCGCCCAATCATCCAGTGCATCTGTAACTTGAGCAGATAGAACAGGATCCATTGGGAGGTTCACCTGGATTGAAGTTCGAGGAACTCCGGTTCCTAGAATCCGTTCAGCGGCCTCCATGGTGATTGCGCCAAGAACAGCAGATTCGATAGATGCAAGGTCAGAATCATACAGGAGAAATTCGGAAACTATGATTGGATCTTCACTCATATTCAACGTATGGCGGTCCTTCGTGAGGTGCTTCTCAACCTCTACATGGGAGCCATTGACAATGAGATTGGACCTCAAACGAAGATCACTATCTCCGAATTCAAGTTCGCCATCCGCTGCAATCAATAAGGTAGGAAGTCGAATACCAAGGCCTAGTTCGTGACCATCAAAGAGGAACGGACGATTATCCTTGTAAGGCGAGGAGGATACTACTCCTAAAGGAGTCGAAGCGAGGACCGTTTCATTGAGAATCAGGACAAAACGGCCATCTGAATTCGAAGGCAACGAGGGACCATCGATTAACGAAGAACCATTAGCAGAGGGTATGAGAAGTGTTCCGTTATCGACAACAACTCCTGCACTAGTCAGGCCGAGAATTGAGTCCGCTTCAAGTGACAATTGGATCAATCCTTGTCCAGCAGCCCATACATCTACTCCATTGGGGCCATGAAGTAACACATGGCCATCAACCACTGCAATTTTATTCGACGAATCGGAATCGATGCAGACCGTAGTGTCTGAGGTGATCTTACAGACATGAGATCCGAAGATTCCTGAATACAATACAGCAGATACTACCCCATCTGTCGCGAGGAAGGAGGAATCTACAGAACTAGGGATATCAACTGGAATCGGAACCCAATTCAAACCGTCGAAGCGCACGAGATGTGCAGAACCATCGATGGTAAAGGAAGCGTGAGCAGTGTCTGAATAAGCCATCGAGAATGACCCACTCGTAGGGGTAGAGATTAGAGAAAATGTGGAGTTCGATTTCACTGAATCGAATACTTGGATAGCGGAACCATCATAGAAATGAGTGGAGGAGACGGCCATCTTGATATCATCAATCATTTCGATACTAACCTGATCATCTGAACCTATGTTGACAATGCCTTCATTCGTGACGATAACCGCATTAGATGACTCAAAAGGACTCACTGGATAGATACCTAATACTTCACTACCAGGAAGGATTGTCAAACGATTCTCACCTGAAAATACGTCTCCTACTGGTAAAATTGCGATTGAACGACTTCTTAATCCGGGGGAAACTCCTGTCAAATACGAATCAATACCGCCTACATCCCCGGATTGTAACAATCCCCCTGCACTTGTACGTGTCAGTACCGTTGTCTCACCAGGGCCTGCACTTGACCACGAAAAACCTGAATCTTCTCCAATCATCGAATCCGAAAAGGCGTCCTCAATCAGTTCCTCAACCTCCTCGTGGAGATGGCCATCCATGACACCCCCTTGACCTGAAACCACAGCTCGAGTGATTATGCCGGGAAGATTTCGCAACGCCTGAGCACGATCGATATCCGTAATCAGAAGAGGTTGAACGGCAACTGGCCAACCAATGTCGGTTGATGAAAGAACTTCGATAATCTCGAATCGTTGACTCTGACGGCTCGCCTCTCCGTCTAGCATCACCGTCCAAGAAAGGTCTACAGAATCGCCGATTTCGAGATCTAGCGAATCGGCAAAAGCTTGGTTCACAAAGGCTGGTTCATCCCCTACCCCATCTACGTCAATCAAAGGAGACCAGCCTGATGAGGGAGTATGCCAAGGCACCTCAGAACGTGCTGAGAGATTAGGGGCAAGCCATACTGCGCTAGGATCCACTTTGGAACCATCAATCCGAATGGCGGAAGCGGGAGTGTGTAACTCGACCCCCACACCGTCCACCAAGGAGTCGGATAGAATCACATCGAGGGCCTGTTGGATTCTAACTTGATCCATCATTACAGGCATCCCTGTAATCGGATCCGTACCTTCGATAGCCCAATCTGTCTGGCCAAGGTTGGACACTAATCTATCCTCAAGAGTTGCATCGAAACTGTCCCCCACCGCAAATGAACTGGTGATGACTGCAGAACCCAACATGAGGCCAAAGAATACAATTGCAATCGAACGACGACGTACAGCAATATCCCTGAATGCGATTCTTGCTAGTATGCGAACCCTAGGAGAGAGTAACGCATGAATGATGACTCGGAGAACCAGATGGATACTGAAGGCGAGGAGCCAGAGCGATGTACTGGATGGTGTAATCAGAAGAAATGTCACCAACGCAGCCGCGACGAGGCCTTCCAACAACCAGGGTGCTAAACTATGGACACGGCTCATGCCGGTCACTCCTCCTCCGCCCCAAGGAGGCGACCATCAGCGAGAGATAGTATACGGCCACATCGAGAAGATACATTCTCATCGTGAGTAACTAGAATGATTGTCAAGCCCTTGGCTCGGTTGAGCTCCTCTAAAGCACCTAGAATAGACTTAGAGGTAACTGAATCAAGATTACCAGTTGGTTCATCCGCAAACAATACACGTGGCTCATGGACTATAGCACGGGCAATCGCAACCCGCTGTTGTTGCCCACCTGAGAGTTCCGAAGGACGATGGTTCGACCGAGAATCCAAGCCCATCAGTTTGAGAGTAACTAAAGCGCGTTTTCGTGCCTCTTTATGCTCGACGCCCATCAACAATAGAGGGAGTTCCACATTTTCTATCGCAGTGAGTACTGGGAGCAAATGATATTGCTGGAAAATGAAGCCCATCTCGCGACCACGGAGGCGGGTCCACTCCGCCTCTCCCATCGCACTCAAATCAACGCCATCGAAGCGAACAATTCCCTGATCATACACATCAAGAGTTGAGATACAGTTGAGGAGCGTCGTCTTACCACTTCCAGATGGCCCAGTAATTGCCACCATCTCCCCCTCAAATATTGAAAGAGAAACTCCCCGGAGAGCCTTGACCTGTGAGTCCCCCATAGGGTAGATGCGCCAGAGGTCTTCGACACCGAGAACCTCGTTCATGACCCCTACTGCACCTCGGAGAGCCATAACACCTGTTCCGAGTCGTGAAATACCATCCAACGATTGGGATGTGTATGGCGGAGGTATTCGCATGGAGAATACATCTCCGATTCTTCGGACCTGTTCAGGACAAAACTGGGGTGAAAGAGACAGTTATGGCCGTTGTCGAGGGCACGACTGTTAACGATGTCATCGGACGATTACAACTCGACAGCTGGATGGGGGACCGATTGAAAACAGCGATTGATGGCCGAATCGTTGGCAGAGAAGAAATACTCCATGATGGGGCAGAACTCGCGTTCCTTCCGCCGGTCTCGGGCGGCTGATGAAACGCATTGGAGAACTCATTCAACAGGAATCCGTTTTCAAGTAGGAGCCACTGGGAGCCTCATGGCACCGGGCACAGTTGAGATTGCAATCGTCGTAGGTCTGTTCTTCATCCTCTTTGGACCAACTCAACTTCCAAAATTGGCACGGTCTCTTGGTCAAGCGAAGACTGAGTTCAATCGTGGACTCACAGAAGGAGGAGGCGAATCTGATACGGAAGCCGATATGAATCGTGGGGGACGTACTGAAAACGTCGCACTCACTGAAGATGCAGCATCTAAGGGCATTGATGTCGAGGGGAAAACCGTCGATGAAGTCAAGGAAGCTGTCCAATCTGCCGAAGAAGAATAAATCAGCTTTTTACTCAGGAGCCGCCGCGCTTCAGCTTGAGTTTAGAACCGCAGTCGTCGCAACTACCGTATGTACGGCGGAATCTTGACACATTCTCTGGAGGAGCATGGAGTTTCTTACAGCCCTTGCATTCTAGGACCCATTCCCAATGCTCCTTGATCCCCTCGTTAAGAACAGGATGCCACCCTACACCATGGAGTCCGGCTACATTCTGAATCCGATGATCATCTGAAACGACAATTGCCCGGTGCTCAATGGCAATGGCAAGCACATCAAGATCAACTGAAGATAGACCCGAGATGTCTCCTGACGCCTGTGCTGCCTCCTTAGCACGTTGCAGAGCTTCAGCCGAAGGATTCCGCCAATGGAGCCTGAGGCCCTCGATTAGAAGAGAGCGATCCTTGTCGACGCGGGCGATTTCCTCCCGCTGGCTGTTCGCGACCAAACCGCCGGACAGGCGATTCGGTGGCAGGTTCAGCAGTGCACCTGTATCTAGGACTCGGGCTGCACCGACCATGGGCGGGACTGGTGAGCACTCCCTATTGAGACATACGGCTGATTACATGACGTGGAACACGCGGGTTTGATACGCAGAGTATGGTGGCTTACCTCGATGGAACTTCCATCCAGCGTCGCATCCGTGGTTGATTGGCTGGACAGCCTAGGCTTGATTGGGCTTGGACTTCTTACCTTTACAGAAGCGATCATACAACCAATCCCCCCTGAAACCATTCTAATCCCGATGGCTATGAACGAGACATCCTATTTTGGCGCCTTCCTCATCAGCCTCGTCGCTACCTTAACCTCGGTCAGTGGAGCCATCATAGGATACTGGATAGGGGGTCGAGCAGGACGACCCCTAATCGAGAGGTTTGCTTCCGAACGAAACGTGACAAGGTTGGATAATTTGGTGACTAGGTATGGTCTTGCGGGGATATTCATCACCGCGATATCTCCAATTCCGTACAAAGTGTTTGGATGGATTGCAGGAGCTGGGAAGATGGACTTGCGCATGTTCATCCTCGCAGGGCTAATTGGACGAGGCGTTCGATTCTCAGCATTTTCCTTTGGAATCTTGATGTTTGGAGAGGAACTACTTGAACTACTCAATATCTGGACATTCACGGCACTTGGCCTAGTAATTGGGATTGCAAGTATACCTCTTTTGAACTGGTGGAATAGGCTTGCTGAGCCAGAAAGTCAAGCAATTTCTTCCGATTGATTCTTTTACGGTACATTAGTCGGAGGCCTTGTCGCTGGTATGGTGTAGTTCGGTCCATCATGGCGGGTTTTCATTCCGTCGACCCGGGTTCAAATCCC
>DAFJ01000039.1:0-26173 GCA_002497905.1 Euryarchaeota archaeon UBA251 | reverse complement strand
CGACCCGGGTTCAAATCCCGGTACTAGCACCACATTTGAACCCAGTTACTTCGAAGCAGGAGTCATCCTAGATGACGTATACACAGTGGAAAAGCGTTCAAAGGCCATCATGCAGGAGATGATTCTATGTCGAAGCCAGTATTCGCATACCTCCTGCTCTCGGAGCACCCCTATGGCCGTGAGATGTTACGGCAAATACTCTCCGAAGGGTTCGTGCCATCAATCATCATCAGCGAAGATTCAGACATAGGCGATGAAGAAAGAGAGAAATTCTTGAAGCGTATCGAAGGAAATCCCATTGCACCGACGATTGAGAATCAACTCAAATCCCTCACATCTAATGGGATTAATGTCCCTCACATCAATGTCCCAATACACAACACAGAGCATGTAATGCCTCATATCGAAGGAATGGAACTAGATCTCATCGTTTTCGGAGGTACTCGAATCATTCGTGGGCCAATTCTTGATCATCCCAGAGACGGCGTCATTAACAGCCACCCTGGGCTCCTACCGGACTGCAGAGGTTCTGCATCTCCTGCTTGGTCAGTATACCATGACATCCCAATTGGATCAACGACGCATTTCTGCGACAATGGCATCGACACAGGCGACATACTCCTGCGGCGAGAATTAGGTGTACGTCGCGGCATGACTTACGAGGACCTCTGCTACGAGACATTGGTCCTTGCAGGTGTACTCATGAAGGAGGCCCTGATAGCATGGGATGCAGATGAGTGGGCATCCATGAAAATGAAACAGGGAGAGAGCGATTGGCCAACATTCAGAAACGCGCCTCCCGAGATTCTTGAAGTGGTAGACCAGAAGCTCAAAGATCAGACCTATGCGCACTACATCGATTGAGGTGAAATGATGGAAAACCCATACAGAACGGACGCATTCAACGGCATGAGAGCACTCGTATGTGGCGCTTCGAAGGGCATCGGGCGAGCTACTGCGGAGTTGCTTGCTACCTGTGGTGCAGAGGTATTCGCCGTCAGCCGCTCTGCCCCTGAAATTACAGGTTGTACGTCAATCCCCTGTGACCTTGAGAACGAAGCAGAACGAAAAGCAATGATGGAAAATATTCTCGACGGAGGCCCAATTCATATCCTCGTAAACAACGCAGCAGGTCCGAAAGGAGGGCCACTCCTGGATGCAAATCTCGATGAGTTCGAGGCTCCATTCAAGAGGCACCTCCATGCTAGTCACCAATTGGTCCAGAAAGCAGTTCCAGGAATGAAAGATGCAGGGATTGGGCGAATCGTGAATATCATCTCGACGAGCGTAAAGGAACCAATCCCAAACATCGGTGTATCCAATACATTGCGTGGGGCAATGGCATCGTGGTCGAAGACTTTGAGTCGAGAGTTACCGGGGTG
Organism: Euryarchaeota archaeon UBA251; assembly: GCA_002497905.1. Lineage (GTDB taxonomy): Archaea > Thermoplasmatota > Poseidoniia > Poseidoniales > Thalassarchaeaceae > MGIIb-N2. Next base: position 24,791 of record DAFJ01000039.1, on the reverse strand, counting down.
CATCACAATCAACAACGTGCTCCCTGGATTTACCGACACTGATCGCTTAGCCTCACTCGCAGATTCGATCCATGAGAGGACTGGACAGAGTGTCGAGGATGTACAATCTATTTGGCTAAATCAAGTACCGATTGGACGTCTTATCCAACCATCTGAAACTGCTGCTGCAATCGCTTTCCTCTGCCTCCCGCAGTCCGGAGGTATACGAGGAGTTAGCCTTCCTGTCGATGGTGGGCGGCTCCGATCAATCTGAAAAGATACGGTAGGTCAGAGAGGTGAATGAATGGAAGAAACGCTGACGCCCGAAGCCGCAGCAAGCCTCCTACAAGCCGTCGCTGAGGGCGAAGGCATCGAAGATTCGGTATCTGTTCAGACTCTGCTCGCACTCGCAGAGATGGCTCTCGATCTAGAGCGACTCCCCCTCTGTGAGAGATTGGCTGAGTCCGGCCATCGACGTGCAGTCGCTGAAGATGCTACTGAAGAGGCTGCTTGGGCACTATTCCTGATTGCTCGTGTAATCCTCAAGGATGCACTGGGTCGGATCGAAGAGGCGCTCCTTGCTCAGCAAGAAGTGAACCTCGACGCACGACTAGTAGGTGCCCTCAATGAGGCGCGCGCTGCTGCCGAATCAATCGGTGATCAACGACTAATTGGCAACATAGATCAGTTGCAAGGCATCCATCACCGTGCTATTGGCGACCTTCACCGTGCGAGGCAATTGTTCACCTCCTCTCTGGCCGCAAAAACGGATACAGGAGACGGCCTCGGCGCAGCAAACAGCCTACACAATCTTGGCGAACTCGAAATGTCATTGGAAAATCACGAGAATGCACTCGGATTTTTCGATCGCGCAGCAGAGGCCTTCGAAGAGGTTGAGGAGCCGTTAGAGGGTGCACATTCACTCTCCCTCGCCAGCCATGCACTAATTCATCTCAATCGCCTAGATGAAGCAAGAGAACGATTGGAGGTCTCATTGGATATAGGTAGGGACACACAAGATGAATCTACTCAGATTGTTGCTCATTGGGGCCTTGCCGACATAGGGCACCTAACAGAGGATATACCACTTGAACTCGAAAATCTGCAAGCAGCCGTTGTTTTGTTCATCCACCTTGAGCAGGCGGTTCCTGAACATTTGAGAACGCGATTGGATGCTATGATTGATGCACTAGATTCTGAATGAAATCAGCGCGAACCCTCAAGTGCAGAACCGAGGTGAAGATGACGATGGAGTTCGATGTTTTCCTCTCCATCAGTCAAACTCCAGATGCAGCAGGTACTATGCCCGATGAAGCAACAATGCTGAGGAACTACTTTGATCAGGTTGAAGCCGCTGATCGTCTAGGTTACGGCGTTGCATGGATTGCTCAAGCACACCTCTCAACAATGGTCCAGAAGACAAATCTGAATCCAGTCGTCCCACACTTTCCCGGTGAAATTGGCCTCTGCACAGATTTCTTTCAACTCGCTGGAGCGACATTCACACGGACAGAGCGAATCGAGATTGGTTCTGCTGTACTAAGTATCCTGGCTAACGGGGGGCCCATCGCCACAGCAGAACGAATCGGTAACCTCTGCCAACTTCGTGGACTCAGTAATGACAAACGCCGTGTACACATCGGGTTCAGTGCAGGACGCTTTGAGTTCATGGCACGACCCTACGGTGTGCTCCCAAGGGACCCAGTAGAAGCAGCTGCATGGCCAGTACTTCGTAGCCGAATTTTCAAAGAAGCAACTGAAATTATGCTTCGCCTACTTAGAGGTGAAGCGATTTCATCAGATGACATTGAAGCGACTGTACTCGTCCACGATGACTTTCGCAACGACGACGATTGGCAAAACGTCCAGAAAATAGCGAAGGAAGAGTATGACCTGCCCACATTACCTGATTCAATACCAATCGCACGACGCTATGCCTTTGAAACGCTAAAGACGATTCCTTCAGACTGGCCTCGAGACCGGCTGAACCTTGTCCTAGGTTCACACGATCCTGTAACTCAGACCTTCGCGAACCAATTCATGCCAGTGCAGGTGTTCAATCTCAGCATTACACCTGCAGATATTATCGATGCCACTCACGAACGAATGTCTGAATTCTACCATGCTGACGGTGGACCATGGCAACGTCGCATGATGCCACGAACAGTGATGGTGTTCCTCAATGAGGAGCCAAATCTAACACCCGAAGAGAGGTCGCAGGCAGCCAGAGAAGAAGCAGATTCAGCCTTACGTTGCTATTGGGCTGCTCTTGACGGAACAATCGACCCGACAAAGGTGGAACGCGCAACCGACAACGCAGTTATTGGGAACGCGGAGGAAGTAGCGGCACAAATTCTCGAACGATTCCATCCAGAGGACCGGTTAATGTGCTGGTTCGATTTCTTCAATCACGATTCGCCTCGTGTAGTTCGTAGCATGGAGGCATTCATGGAGAAGGTCCAGCCATTGATTGAAGAGGCGATAAAATGAGTGAGGAGCAGCGCCCCTCTTCAGTTGCCCCTGGCCGACCTGGCTCGGGTATCTACCCTTCCAACCCCTTAGGTGAAAATCATGAAGGAATCCCAACAGGCAGAGATGTCGAATGGGAACCACTCGTAGATTTCCGAAGATTGGATGTCTCTGAGAACACGATTCATGGAGCAGTTGCATGGGTTCATGGTAACGAAATCATCCATTCCTTTGGAGGTAACGTTCTGGTCTATGGGCGATCAATGATGAAACCGATTATCATGAAGATATTCATCGACGAACTTGATGATATCTTGACTGATGAGCAGAAGGCCATCGCTTGTTCATCTCACAACGGAGATACTGAGCATGTCGCCGCTGCACAGAGTATACTCGCAGAATCGGAATGGGGGCTGATGCAGTGCCCTCTCGATGTGCCGCTCATACAATTCGGCCGGCAAGTTCGACGGCCTCGTAGGTGGTTCCATACCTGCTCCGGGGAACACGCTGCAATTCTTCGAGCACTTCGGCTCCGTGGTGCTAATCGGGCAGGTTACACTCTACCAACCGCCCCCTGGTTCATCGAATATCAAGAAAAAATCCGAGAAATGATTAGAGATAAAGATTGGAAGCCACTACGGATTGCGAAAGATGGATGCGGACTACCCACGGTATCAAACACTGTCAACGAACTCGCTCTTCTCTTCTCTGCCCTTGTTCGTGAGAAGGACGATGACTGGATATGGGACTCAATGCACCAATATCCGGATCTTATCGGAGGCTTCAATCGACTTGATTCAACCATCATCAAGGCAGGAGGAGGGCGTGTTCTAGCAAAGGAAGGCGCTGATGGTCTACTTGGACTTGCCATAGAGCACGAGGATTGGCCAGAAGGCCTAGGCATTGTAATCAAAATCGCTCATGGGTGGAACAGTCAAGCCACGTGGTACATCGCCCGAGCAGTCCTTGGAGTCCTTGGTATCGACCTCAGGAACCCCTACCCACTCCACCGTCAAAAGGCGTTTATCGTCCCAGGCATAGTCCCTGAACAGTATCTTCAACAACTTGAAACAGTAGTGACATGGGATGAATGGGATCCAGATCGAGACAGGTTTCAGGTCCTCAACAATCACAACAATGGAGAACCGAAAGACCCTCATGCCAACGAAGGTCGGATGTGAATCACGTGGAAACCCTTGAGAATCACATAAATGGAAAGCGGCAACTTCCAGCGAGTGGCAATTATCTCGAGGGTTATGCCCCTGCGACTGGCGAACGTATTGCCCTAATCCCGCGTTCGACGGAGCACGATGTGAATCAGGCAGTAGCTGCAGCAAAGGAGGCTGAACTAGAATGGGCTTCACTATCCAAGGAAGTAAGAGCCAATTGGTTAGACCGCATTGCTGATGCGCTGGAAGAATGTCACGATGAGATTGCTCGCCTTGAATCGATGGACACGGGAAAACCGATTAGTATCGCTCGAGCAGTGGATGCAAATCGATCTGTGGCCAACTTTCGCTTCTATGCAGACCTTATCCGAAACCTTGAGGACCAAGAATTCCAGATGTCGGATGCAACAAATCGCGTTCTAAGACGCCCCGTTGGTGTTGGTGTACTAATCACGCCTTGGAACCTCCCACTCTATCTCCTATCATGGAAGGTTGCTCCTGCGATTGGAATGGGAAATACTGTAGTATGCAAACCCAGTGAACTCACACCGATGACGGCGGACCTTCTGATGAGGGTAATCGAGAAAGTCGGGCTACCTGCGGGCGTAGTGAACCTCATCCATGGGACCGGGGCCGAGGCAGGTGCTCCATTAGTAGAACATAAGGATGTGAGATTTGTTTCATTCACAGGAGGAACCGATACAGGAGCAGTTGTCGCTCGCTCTGCCGCAGGTTCATTCAAGAAACTCAGCTTAGAACTGGGAGGAAAGAATGCCACAATCATACTCGATGACTGTGACCTCGACAGGCATATGGATGCAATTGTCCGTGCATCATACCTCAACCAGGGGCAAGTATGCCTCTGTGGCAGCCGCATTCTAGTTCACTCCTCGATTAAGGAAAAATTCACACGCCGCTTCGTCGATGCTGTGGAGCACCTCCGGATTGGTAACCCCTCGGACGAGTCTACAGAACTTGGGTCACTAATTAGCCCTGAACACCTCAGTAAGGTGCAATCCTACGTCAACCTAGCCATCCAGGAAGGAGGTACATTACTCACTGGAGGAGGCATGCCCTGCCTAACTGATGGCCTCGAAGGAGGCAACTGGATTACTCCTGTAATCATCGATGGTTTAGCACCCGATTCTCGTTGCTCTACTGAAGAAATTTTTGGCCCAATGGTCACACTACATTCCTTCAATTCGGATGATGAAGCGATAAAAATAGCCAACGGAACCCGCTATGGCCTCGCAGGGAGCATCTGGACCACAGACCTAGAACGAGGCGAACGTATAGCCCAATCATTGGACACCGGAATGGTATGGGTGAACACATGGCTGCATCGGGATTTACGCGTACCATTTGGAGGAGTGAAAGACAGTGGTCTAGGACGCGAAGGGGGCTATTGGAGCCTCGGATTTTACTCAGAAGCAACGAACATCTGCATCATGAAAGACGAATAATGGAATTCTTACTCCTCTTCATCAAGTGGTAAGCGGCCTAATGACCAGTGTAGTAATGGGAAGAGAATCCCAAACAGTGCTGCAGTGATGAGAAATCCTATGTCCAGAACAGCTGCCCCGATCTGTCCTACAATAAGTCCCGTACTTGCTCCGAATCCAGTCCACAGACCAATCCGAAATCCTGGATATGAATAACGCCAGATTCTAGAGCATTGTATCAGCCAGATTGCAGCAATTATAAATGGCCATATCAAACCAACAACCGCGGTAGGCCAGTAACCTAATTGAAGACCCACTAATGCTCCCATTGAGCGTTCATTACCCCGTCCAGATGGATCTACATCGACGAATTGAACACAAAGGACGAGGATACTCAATAAAATGAGAGAGAATACCGGAGGGTCAAGACCATAGGGTTTCAAGTCGACAAAAAGCGTCACACAACAGGAAACACACATGCTCAGATGAAACGGGACAAAGGCAAGGCCAAGCGGCATGCGTTCCCAACGCATGAATCCGGTCTTGGCTCCACATCATTGAACTCTTGCACAAACCATACTTTCGAATGGTTGAATTGATGTGCTTTGTGAATCTCGGAGAGTTATGGAAGGAGAAATTGTACTTGGGGCCTTAGCACCGCATCCACCTCATTTGGTATATGCTGAGAACCCTCCCGAGAACGAGCCAAATGCTGAATGTGGGTGGGAGGGGCTACGTTGGGGGTACCACCGGCTAGCGAAGAAGCTCAGTACAATTGACTACGACGCCATTGTCATTTTCAGCCCACATTGGCAGACATACATAGGCACACACTTCCTCGGTTTACCTCACTTCGAGTCCCTCTCAGTCGACCCAGTATTTCCGAACCTGTTCAGATATTCTTACTCAATCGACGTAGATGTAGATCTTGCTGAAGCGATGGCAACGGAAGCATCTGATGCAGGCATGGTCACACGAATGATGCAGAACCCTGATTTTAGAATAGATTACGGGACCATTGTCTCATGCCATATGGTCAATCCGAATTGGAGTAAACCCATCGTGACTATCTCAAGTCAACGATCTACACACTACTACTCGGCAGAGGTCATGGGTGAGCAAATGCATGAGCTTGGTCAGGCTTGCAAACGCGCCATCAAGGCGAGTGGTAAGAAGGTCGTACTACTCTCCAGTAATAGCCTCAGCCACCGTCACTTCGTCACCGAATCCGACGTACCGGAAGACATGAGCAAAGAGCACATCTACAACCATTCCCAATACCTATGGGATATGCGAATGATTGAACTGATGCGTGAAGGCCGTACACGTGAGATGGTTCAGTTGATGCCAGAATTCACCGAACAGTCAATCGCTGAAACCGACGCTGGCGGCCTCTCGTGGTTGATGTCCGCACTCGATTACCCCGATTACGGAGCAGACGTGCATGCTTACGGCACTGTTATCGGCACCGGGAACGCCATCGTTGAATGGGACCCTCGAGAACGTGCGACACTTCAGGTGAGCCCGTGAGTGATGATTCACCCATAGTGATGGGTATTTGGGGGCCACCCCATCCTCACCCCTTGTTAGCTCCGGAAAAAAATGAAGGATGGGGGAAACTGAGAGCCGCGTACGACCAACTTAGAGAACGTATCGAAGAAAGTGATGCGGATGTAATCATCGTCTACTCTACTACCTGGCCCTCAGTTATTGGACACCAAGTCCAGTGCCGTGAGAATCCAGAATGGACGCACGTGGACGATGATTTTCATGCTCTAGGTTCGATGCCTTACTCGTTCAAGGTTGATGTTGATCTTGCGAACGGAATAGTGGAGGCTGGTGAAAAACGCGGACTACACATGCGAGGAGTGGACTACCACGGCTTCCCGATTGATACAGGGAGCATCGTAGCACTCAGCCTACTGAACCCAGACAACAAACTTCCAATGACCATACTTTCGAGTAACATGTATGCTAATCGGGCAGAAACAATCGTTCTCGGAAAGGCGACGACTGATGTACTTAAGGCGCAAGGCAAGAAAGCTGTAGCCGTAGTTGTCGCATCGCTCTCAAACCGTATGTTCACGAAACACATCGAACCTGAAGATGATCGGATTCACTCTCAGAAAGACGACGAATGGAATCGGAAAATTCTGGAATTTTTCGCTAAAGGACGTCTCGAAGACATCAGTCAATTATCCCGAGACATCCACTCCCAAATCAGAGTGCAGAAGGTTGTCGCATTCAAGCCAGCATGGTGGCTGGCCTCAGCGATGGGGCAACATAACCGCTACGATGGGGATGTCCTCGCCTACGAAGCATTGCATGGATCAGGTGGTGCTGTAATTTCTTTGACTCCAACCAAGGGCTCAGTCGGAGACAAAGAATTCGATGAGGACGATGTAGAGTACTATCGAGGAGACCGTAACGTCATTGACTCGGATTCAACTCTAGAAGTAAGTGAAACAGCGAGTGCTAATTCAGAAGTAAGCGATTCATCACATACGGTGCCAGAAGGAGGGATTATCGAGACATCAGCCGCACCAAAGGCAGTCGGAGCATATCCTCACGCAAGACGTGTTGGCGAACTCCTTTACCTGAGTGGAGTAGGCCCACGACAGGCCGGAACCGATGAGATCCCAGGCGGGGCAATACGCACACCAGATGGAATTCCTCAGGAATATGACATCAAAGCACAGACTGAAGCATGTATCGCGAATGTGAAAGCAATCCTTGAAGCGAGCGGTGCATCTCTATCCGATGTTATCGACATCACATCCTTCCTCGTAGATATGGAACGTGACTTTGCAGGATACAATGAGGTGTATGCAAAACACTTCACTAGCGTTCAAGCAACTCGAACGACTCTTGCAATTACGGCATTACCAACTCCGATTGCGGTTGAGATGAAGGTCATTGCAAAGATTGGATAATAGATGGTGATTTATTGCAAAAAACACCAGCGGATATTAAGGGAATTTTTGATTTTACATCACTATATCAGAGGTCAGTAGGAGGATTTGCAGCAGTAATATTGGCACTATCTGCAATGGTGGGAAGTGGTATTTTTGTTCTACCTGCACTCGCAAGTAAGGAGCTTTACACTGCAAGCGGATCAATAGAAGGATCGTACGCTGCTCTTTGGCTAGCCTATATTCTGTCAGGACTGGTCGTGATTCCTGGAGCCATATCCAAGGCTGAATTATCTTCTGCAATGCCAACTTCTGGTGGTGCATACGTGTATATTGAGAGAACATTTGGACCAATTATTGGAACGATTTCCGGACTAGGTCTATGGGCTTCGTTCATGTTGAAATCTGCTTTTGCACTAATTGGCTTTAGCGCATATGTCATTGCAATAGAAGGAAGTTTGGGCATTGAATTTACGGATACCACTGCAAAAATACTAGCCATATTCATTCTGATTCTAATCACTGCAATCAACATCCGAGGTATGGGACTTCTCAAGAAGATTCTAACTCCAATTATTCTTGTTGCAGTTTCAATAGTAATACTAGTAGCAATTATGGCATTTTCAAATGGAAGTGCGGAACTTTCTCGCGCACCCCTAGATGCAGCAATAAATCTCATGGGAAGCACTGCGGGCTGGAAGGGATTAGGTTCAGCAAGCGCCTACGTTTTCTTGGCATACGTTGGCATAATCAAAATTGCTGCAGTTGGTGAAGATGTTGTTGAACCTGAACGTAACCTGCCCATTGGCATGTTCTATTCACTTGGTATTGCAATGTTTCTTTATGCTGGAGTTTCATACACGCTGTTTTCAGTATTTGATGGAGCAAGTCTAGGAATTGGTGATGGAGGATATCCTACAAAAGCGCCAATGTACTCTCTCGCACTCGAAGTCGGCGGCAGTACAATCGCATTCATCATCGCTATCTTTGCAATCCTGACAATGAGCGGAGGGGGCCTTACAGGGCTTCTAGGTGCATCTAAATTCCCATTTGCAATGAGTAGAGACAAGCTTCTCCCTAAAGAATTGGAAGATACTCATCCAAAATATCAGACTCCTCATCGATCGATTTATGGAACCAGTATCTGCATGGGGTTGGCAATAATATTCCTTGATGTTGCGACTGTAGCCAAGTTAGCTTCTGGATTTATGCTAATGATTTTTACAGCCGTGAATCTTTGTGTAATTATAATTCGAAGAGTAGAACAAGAACATACCTGGTATCAACCGAAATATCGTTTAAAATCCAATCGATTCATACAATATTTCGGGATATTATCATCTCTCACCCTACTTATCCTGATGGGAATCAATGCGTTAATAGGTGCTGGTTCAGCCATCATTCTAGGGCTTATTCTCTATGCATCATATGGCAAAAATCATGTAACAAATACAGAAAGACCATGGAATACATTCATTTCAAAAATTACTGATAACGAATCGGAATTAATGAGAGCTGTGACTGTATTCCGTGCTTCAGACCTTGAGAATAATAATCATCTAAATCTCAGGGAATTCACAGCCGCAATCAGAGCATTAGAATGGTTACCAAATGAAAAAGACATAATCAGAGATTTCTTCCATCTTCTGGACGAAAATAATGACGGAGTTCTAGATATTGATGAGTTCTTGATGGTTATTCGAACCATGAGTGCAGAAGAAGAATGAACATCCGCTCTATTGAAACCTAATAGAGGACTCCCATCCACTGAGGCGGGATATGTCCATTGCAGGAAAAGCACGGAAGGTAACCACCAATACGCTTCTTGAGATGAAGCGGGCAGGCGAACCAATTACGATGCTTACCGCCTACGATTACTCTCTCGCCCGGCTTGTCGATGCGGGAGGAGTAGACGTGATCCTTGTCGGAGATTCTGCATCGAATGTCATGGCAGGTAACGAAACAACAGTCCCGATGACTCTTGACCACATGATCTACCACGCTCAGTGTGTCGTCCGTGCTGTCAATCGCGCTCTGATTGTTGTGGACATGCCTTTCGGTACCTACCAAGGAAACTCCCGTCATGCACTAGAATCTGCAATCCGCATCATGAAGGAAAGTGGGGCACATTCAGTCAAGTTAGAAGGAGGATCTGAAATCGTCGAATCAATCCAGAGAATACTCACAGCTGGTATCCCTGTAATGGGCCACCTCGGACTCACGCCTCAATCCATCTACAAGTTCGGGACCTATACTGTTCGAGCACGTGAAAATGCAGAGGCTGAGAAGCTAATTGCAGATGCGAAACTGCTCGAAGAGGCTGGTTGCTTTGCCATCGTCCTCGAGAAAATTCCTGCTCCTCTCGCTAAGATGGTAAGTGAAGCAATTGAAATTCCTACAATTGGTATTGGGGCCGGCGCGGATGTGGATGGCCAAGTACTCGTTCTTCATGACATGCTTGGCATCACAATGGACTTCAGCCCTCGATTCCTGCGCCGCTACCTCAATCTAGAGACGGATATCAAAGAGGCAGTCAGTACCTTCGTGGACGATGTACGAACGAAGGACTTCCCTAATTCTGAAGAGCAATACGAATAACGTAACTCAACGAACTCGGGTCCACGCACCGGATTCATCAACCTGCCAGTAACTCATCTGTCCACGTCCATCGTGATACCAACCCGTTTGACCCTGTACGGTACCATCGCAGGCCAACATGACACCACTTGATGCGGCAGCGGCGGCGGCCTGTGCTGCTTGTGGATTCTGAACACCTGGCTTTTCTTCTTCTACGACTCTCTGCATCTCTACAGAAGCCTTGGCAGCATCTGTTTTTGATACATTATCAAGATCCTGTGGACGTGGTGGAGGAGTGCCCTGCATCGCGGTTGACGAGGAAGTCATGTCACCTCTCATTGCATTTGAAGCCGGACTCCATGATGAAGTGGCTCCCATAGTGGCCATGTTTGCACTTGCTTGACGCATCTGGGATTGACCCCAATCTGTGCTAGGTGCTCCACGATGACGGCCCCGACCATATGATCGTCCCATCGATCCCGATGCTGATTGACCACCGTATTCACCGAAGGCTTGAGAAGAGGGCGCCAAGGAAGGGGTTTGAGTTTCTTTTTCATCATCTTGCACCTCATCATCATCCTCATACTCATCAATTTCACTTCGGAACCGAGGTAGAAGAACAAGAAGACCAGCTAGCAGGATGACGACAAAGACAGAACCAATCGCAACCTGACCCATACCAGTACCTGTAAGTTTTGAGAGAGCACTCGGTTGCACATTGACATAGATGATCTTCTCAAGGCCAGCGAAAGTAATGCTAACTGGAACATCATCACCGTAACCATCAATGTCGATTCGCCAAATATCGGACTGGACATGAGTACCATCACCAATTTCTGATTTGATAGATACTGCAGATGTATCTACAGATACAGGATTGCCGCCTGCATCGAGGATTCGAATAGTCAAATCCCACATGTCCCCCTCATTGAAAACGTCGGAGTCTGTGATGACCTCGATACGATCAGGAGAACCGGGTTCGATATTCATCGGAACTGTTTCGGCCGCAGTACCTCGCCGTGCGATGAGAGAATATGTACCAACCTTACCCACAGTGAACACATATTCACCCGGCGAATCACCCGGAGACATCGTTCCCGCATCATCGAGTAGGCTCCAAGTTACTCCATCGATTGGCACACGATTCCCAGCCTGATCAATCCCCTCAACAATTAGCAAAATATCCTGTCCCCCCTTGAAAGCGAATGAGTTGCCTGGTGGAATGATTTCCAAGGACTGGGGCAGGCCCGCCTCTACATAGAGATCGATTCGGGCAGCACGGCCGTCCGCCATGCCTTGGATTTGGACATCGCCAACCGCCGTAGGTCGGAACACATTGTCAGAACCACGAATATCATCGGTGTAATCGACACCATTGACTGTCCAGTTGAACTGCAAACCTGTGATAGGGTTACCCATCGCGTCAAGACCTATTGGAGCGAGATCAAGGGATTCATCTGTCGTCATTGTAATACCATCGCCTTGGAAGGAGACAGAAACGAGACGCCCGGGGACGACATTGTAGATTCTGGTAGCTGTATAGACTACACCGTTCTCGGTTGTATTTGCCTGGATTGTCACGGTTCCGACAATCGAAGGCGTGTAAGTAGCTCCTGTCGAAAAGGGAGACGGTGCGACGCCACCTCCAACAATAGACCACATTCCATCCAAGACGCGTTGATTGCCCAAGGAATCCTGCGCCATCATCTGTAAGAAGACCTCGGAACCAGCGGAAAGTACCTCTTCATCACTCTCGATGACAACCGTGGCGATACTGCCTGCACCAACCTCAATCTCGATGCTGTGAGTTAGACCGAGGTGAGCAATGGATACAGTGTAGTTACCAAGGTCCCTAGGAAGCCACTCCACGGTCCCATTCGATGTGGTCCTGAAGCCGCCGTCGTCAGCAGTCCATGCAATCAAGGGGATTGGTTGCTCCACCGCGTTTCCGTAGGCATCAGTCCAAATAACTGGCAAAGGTACTGCTTCGTCGGCGAGTACTGTTCGGCTAGGGTGAATAATTTCAAGACTCACTGGAGTTCCAACTGTGACCTCGACTGTTGTTGAACCGGTAGCGCCCAACGTAGCGGTACAGTCGATGACCCAAGTTCCTACAGATTCACCAGTATACATGCCGCTGTTATCTACTGTCCCTGAATCCATTGAATAAGCAAGGTCTCCAGCAAGTGCAAGAGGAATTGTATTGCCTAAACGATCAACGGCGTCTGGCAAAACGGAAACTCGCTCTCCAGATGCTACTGTGAGATTCTGAGGCATGAGAAGTTCGGCTACACCTCCTTCGACCAATGTGACATTTGTCCAGGAGGATAGCCCTCCACTCGTGGCATCGACACGATGAGTTCCAAGGACCTCAAGGGTCCAGTATCCATCAGTATCAATCGAACCACTACTAACCGACCACTGGGGTGTGGCGGCGAAGGAGTTACCATTGGAATCGAGGAATGAAGCATTGATTTGGATGTCATCATCCACAGAAAATGTAGCATTGCCGGGCATGAGAGTCATCGATACCGGCGACCCAGGTGTAACCATCATTGGAGTGCAAGAATAAACGGACTGGGAATTCTGCCAAGATGCACAAAGGAAATCCAAACCTACCGAATATGGGGCATAGAGCCCTGACGTATCAATCGATCCTGAACCTATTACTGACCAGTCGATGGCAGCGGTAGACATGCTCCCGTCTTGACCTCGCACCTGTGACTTCATGCCAATATCTGAATCCGCACTTATGGTCGATGCGCGTGGTTCTATGTCTACCCATGCTGGAGCCGATGAAAGGGTATTGGGATTCACCCATTCAACAAGTACTGTCCACTTGGGCCGTAGATACTCAAGCGAAGACTCTGAGGAGTGAACGGTTAAACTCCAATCGGAGTAGCCTGACTCATTGGCCTGTATTCCTGTAACCATCACCCCAAGGAAACCACCTGCACCCTGAATATCCCTAGCCTGAGCGATGCGGAATCCATCAGTGACATCAATGGATATCTCTGTCGAAGAAGGCGAAACTGATACTGGACGCATGGGGCCCCCGGAATCGGTATTACCTCCTGCCCCTGAAACTGACCAAGGAATAGCAGGTGTAGCCATATTCCAAGATGGATCGACCCAGTCCCTGTATGTCATTTGCCCGAAAATATCAATCTCACTCGAAGGTGGGGAATCAATGGTCAATTCAAGGTGTGCTTCGATAATCGAAGCATTGTTCCAAAATCCAATCGTGGAGAGGTCAAGACCGAAAAGGCCACGGGATTCCATCTGAGCATCATAACTGAGAGGGATAAGGGCAGCAGTAGTGTTAATCTCTGCAGGGATATCGCTTCTAATCACTGCATCATCGAAACCGCCGGCCTGATCATCTACAATCTCCACCGTCCAGGTGCCATTTCCATTGTCCACCTGTTGGTATGCACGGAACTCCGTGGATTCTTCAAGAGGAGTTTGCAGATTATCCACGGGCAGGGTACTCAGTATGAGGATTGACAAGACCACGATGACCGTGGCCCTGTGTTGTGCCATCATTCCGGATTCACTCCTCGAAAACTTCCCAATCATCCATATCAGGTGTCCGGAAGTACCAGGTTCCGTCCTCGTCTTCCCACCACTCAGTTCCATCCTCGTCTACCGTGATGCCGTCATCGTTGTCTGATTCCTCTACCTCTGGCTCAGGAGCCGCACTAGGGCCAGACACTGGACCTGCAGTTGGACCCGCGGCCGGACTAGATGGAGCGGGGGTGTAATCATCATCGTCGCCGCCCTCATCTCCGTATTCGTAGTCATCATCATCGTCATCATCGAAGTCGTAATCATTGTCGTTTCCACGGCGCAGGAGTGTGAATACTACTCCAAGAAGCGCAACCACAACGAGACCGATTAGTCCCGCAGCAACGTAGTATAGAGGCCCACCTGCAGCAAAGAAGCCCCCGAGAGTACCAACGGAAGTAAGCGGCTTCTCATCCGACTTACCTTGATCAGCTACAGTGATTCCCACCGTGCCATCCTCTACAAGGGTAATCTGCCAACTATCTACGCCCGTAGCTTGGATAACATGGCCTGGAGCAATGAGGATTGCACCATTACTGAGTGGAACCTCATTACCAAAAGCATCGAAGCCACGTGCACTTGCTGTAATCGTAGCTTGCTGCTCAGCCTGCTGAGCACTAAGTGACAAATCAATGGAGTCCAATGCTGCATATTTCACAGTTACAGTCCATGACCCATCAAGTCCATTGTGACTGTATGCCAATTCATGAGTATCTGCAACAGTTCCTTGGTAACGGTAAGAGCCAGTAAGGTCCTCATCCACAACAAACAGTGGATTAGTCCATGTGGATTCAGCGAAGCGGAATTCATTACCTGCGGAATCACGAGCCCACAGATCGATGTCAATCAGTTCACCAGCTGTCAACTCGTCGGCCTCAGCAACGTGCCATATCTCCACAGCGACACCGTGAGTAACGATGATATCGATACGATCTTGCCATCCATTTTGGATAGCACAGAGGGCATAGGTTCCTTCGACACCTGCAGCCCACGACCCTGTTGATACATCGTTCGTAATCTCGCTAGAATCCTGAGATTGACCACACTCTCCCGGTGGACTAGACACGGAAGTATCGTGGATGAACCACTTGAGAGTAGAAGCAGGTACAACATTTCCATAAGCATCTCTGGCGATTACATCAAGTGTGATACTGTCATCTGCTGTTACGTCATAGTTACTTTCACCTTGAATCTCAACCTCAGCCAAATCACCAGGTATGACGGTCATCTGTTCACTTGACGTAAGCGGTATCGATTGGACACCATCTGTCCAAGTCAAAGCTGCTTGAATGGTGAAAGTTCCTGCCGTGGATGCATAGAAATTCGCGGATGCTCCGCTTGGAACTATCCACCCCTGATCGGCACCTGGAGTTGATATTAGCCAAGTCTCCGGCGCCACTGGGCGTTGATTTCCTCGCTGGTCAATTGCGAAAGCACTGAGACTGAGGATGTCGCCTGCAGTAATTTCCGAAACTCCGCCAGTAACACGAAGATCAAGTTCGACCGGTGCTCCGTCAAGAACTGATATCACGACCTGATCAGTAACGCCCTCAACTGACACCTGAATCCATTGCTGCCCCTTAGACCAAGGAGTCCAGTACGCGGATCCATTATCATCATTGAATGTCCCATTATTGGCAGTCCAATTCGCAACTGGAGGGGAAACGGGGTGAGAATTACCACGGACATCAACTCGAGTAACGTTGAATATAACCTCTTCATCGGCAGTTATCTGGTTGCTGTCTGCCACCAAAATCACATGAGAAATTGCTCCGAAGCCTACCTCGACGTTGAAAGTGCCTGAAACTCCAACGCTACTACTTGCAGTAATTACCCAGTTCCCTACGCGATCTGCGGAGAAATCACCTTGTGCTGAGATATTACCATCATCAACAGACCAAGAAACAGTACCCGCCTGAAGTGCAGGCATGGGGTTGTCACGAACGTCCTCTACGGTCCAAGTATAAACACAAATTTCGCCAGCTAGAACGGTCTCACAACCAGTGACGACGAGATGATGCGGCGCACCAACAGTGACTACCACAGGGATAGCCACGGAACTTGAACCCCAAGATACGGTGATGGTCTGTGTTCCTGTCAAATATGGCAAGAATACCACTTGAGCACTTGGCGTACTGGTTGTTTCAGTCATACCACCTGTTGAACTAAATGTGCCGTTGGTCACTGACCAAAGAACGGTTTGCCCATCAACCTCGTTACCAAATATATCGACTACCACTGCGGATATTGCTAGAGATTCATCAGCATTGATTGCACCTGAGGAAAGATTTGCTTGCAACTGAACCGGGGCACCAGGTGATACTGTGAGGCTTAGAGAACGACTCACCTGGCCAAAGCGAGCAGTAATCGTCTCAAGACCAGCAATTTGTGGAGTGTAGAGGCCTGTTGAACTAATGCTACCAAGACCTGAAGTCGACCATGTTACGGAACCCGTGAGGGCACCTCCGGAGGCATCTGAGAGGGCTGCTGAGAAGGATACAGGAGTATCTGCATCCGTCGTACTTGACCCGGATATCGCGATATCAAATACATCAGTGTAGTTAAGATCGAATGACGGGCGGTCAGAATTCGTACCCTCTGAATGATCAAATTCAGCAACAATACGGCCACCTGTCGTATCTGGGACACCTATGAGGACAATACCAATCGAAGTGTACATCGAAGTCATCGCTTCACTTATGTCCCAATCATACCATGCATTCTGATTTGTGTTGTAAATTCGCACCGTATCGAGAGGTGTTGAATTGTAATCGGTTCCAGCTACAAGACCGGAAGACGACCAACTATTCCCATAAGATGCAGAATCCCATGACGAGGAAATCTCAGAATAATTCTGGTTAATCAGCGCATATGCTGTCACGTCCATGTAGGACGTATCGGCGATAATAATCGAATCTAGATGGATACTCAACTGCCCACTATGCGGATTTACACCATTTGGCAATGGGTATTGGCTCAAATCAACCCAAAGTATCGAGATACACTCATTCGTAGTCTGAATACCTGCAGAATCACCGCATCCAATACCTACGCGGAGAGCGTCTGAACCATAGGTTCCTGTCGGATCGGATTCATCCAGAGTAGAATCATGGATATCGGGATAACCCAGCAAATCAGCCGCATCCCCTTGCACATAGTCGGCGTTGTAGATGTTGTTCCCCATACTTTCAGTGTCTGGATCGCCTACCGCAAACGACCAAGATGCAGAACGCGCACCTGGAATCGCTCCTGCAATTGACTGGACATCCCAAGAGTACAGGATATCAGGATCAAGATCAAACGATGGCGTCCAAGTATGAGTCATAGCATTCGAAGAGAAGCCCGAATCAACCCAAGAACGAACTGTAAGGGTAGTTGTGGAATTCATCAGTCGGACAATATACCCTGATGCGCCCGTCGCCGGCGACCAAGATAGATCGGGGCGGGTTTGGGGTGCGAGCAGATATCCATCCTCTTCCATCAGCACCGCGAGGTTGAGCGGCGACTGAAGACTGACTTGCGGCGGTGGAGTGATGCCATTCGGGTTATCCACAAAGTCGAAAACGAGTTCAGGGCGTAGACTTGTGGAAGTATACTCTGAAGATGCAAAGTATAGCGTCCCAGTCCAGTTTGAAATCAATGCTATCGTCATTCGACCGTCCTGGTTTGTGAATGCATTTCTTGCAATTGATGTGATGTCCCATTCATACCATGTTGCACCTCCTGTCGCAACACGAGTAATTGATGCTGAAGCTGTTGTAGAGCACTGCTGACCTGGAACATAAGAACTCCAACTTACAGAAGATTCACCCCATGTGTTGTTCCCACAATCATGGACTCCAACAGTGTGAGTCCCTGTACCGATATAGTTGGCTCGATAAAGTCGGAGAGTCACACCAGTTGGAAGTGTCGAACTTTGGAATGGGAGTTCCCCAAGATCCATCTCAATCAAAGATACTGAAACAGCACCAGCGGTTGCACTTGAACCAACATCAAGAGAGGTGTCAGAACCGTGGTTCTGCGTCTGACCCGGGCCTCCAGCGGAATCAATCCAAGTGTCAGGGAACGAAGGTATTCGGAACGAACTGCTTGGGAAAACTTCGCCTCTCTGCAGAGTCACACTGTAATTCCCTAGACCATCCGAGGTTCCGAGTGTAGTGGTTGGAACACGGAATTCACCACCAGACGTCCAGTTACCGTAGACAGTATCTCCGCCCTGATTCGCAGTATATGACCGAACTCGCCAAGCGTTGTAATGATCGTTCCACGACGAAGTCGATGGGAAGGTAAAATTCGAAGGTACCGAGGGCGAGGATGAAATGCTAAACATGCTGGAATTATCAACTGAGTTAAACACTCGAGCGCTCCTGAAATAATCATCTGTGGAAGCAACTTGGATCTCGAAACTAACGTTACTCTGAGTGTTCAACCATTCAATGACTACAGAATCGGAAGGGGTTGGAAGCAGGGATGTTGAATTCCAAAATGTATGTTCATTATTCAACGCGGGGAAAGACGGAGGAGAGTTATCAGGTAGCCAGATGGTTCCTGTTGCATACGTCATCCGGACCCTTGGACGAAGTGTGTCCGAGATGTAATCAGAGGAGGCGAAATTGAAGAATTGCGAGGTTGATACGAACATTAGATTCAGTTCATCGCTTCCATCAGCACGTGCCTGTTGGGCCGCTTCAGTAACATCCCAAGTGTACCAGCCAGTGGAGGTATTGACTGCTGTGACATCAATCGGCGTCATCGACTGAGTGTAGTAACCCGGATTAGTCGACCAAGTCATAGCATTTGTTGCATTATACCATGTCGCTGTGGTCTCATCCCATGAATCACGAACGATATACACAGCAACATCAGTAGGATTCCCAGAGTTTGTCTTGTAAAGGTCAATCAAGGCCTCTGACGGAATCCAGGGCTCGGGAATCGGGAATGCAGTCAGATCCATCGCGACTAAGGCATGTCCCGCGCCGTGCGTGTTGACTTGAATATCAGTGGAATAGCCGTAGTTATTGTTCGGGGAAGCGACGGAGAGTCTGGTGTCTGTGGCGAGAATATTGCGGCTCAATAAATCGTGTGCAGCGCCCTCTTGCAATGTAATAACCTCATGGTTTGCGTCGACTGCGCTAGTAATATCGACTGGCACACCAAATGAATTCGCCCAATCGAGCCATTGCCCCAGCATATCGTTCACAACTGCTTGTACCTTCCATTCACAGGATGAATCTGAGGCAATATCAGACTGAATAGTATAACTCGGTACATTTAGGTCGAATCCTGAATCTTGTCGTGAGTCATGGTAAGTTATCGAGACACCGGAACTTGTCTCACAATTGAGTTCAAGACGCCAATCCCATGTATTGTTCCAACCTTGAGGAGTTGTCCATTCAAGATCAGGTCGATTATCTGGATCAAGCACAATACCAGAAGTCTGCCAAGTTAATGTATCATTAGCTGGAAGATTCGGCAATCCGACAGCAGTTAGGTTAGGCATGGGTTCAGCACCCTCACGGAACTGTAAGGAAAGGTATGGACGATCCGTAGCAACAGATGCGTTCACAGTACTCACCTCAAGACCATTCCATCCCGAATTTGGCCCAGTAGCAGTGATTGCATAGTAGATGTGTGATTGTCCGGCGTCGAAGGCCATCTGTGCAGCACGAGTTAAGTTAAGCTCAAGATTTCCACTCGAACTAGCCGGAACAGTTAGTCCTCCGTCTGTATTGGCCCCATACAGCTCTCCGTTACCCAAAAGATGTCGATCAGTCCAGTTTGTTGTACCATCGGAGGTGCGGCCTGTCGCATCCTCTGTGAAGGAACCCATGGAACGGTGATAAACAAAAATATCATTCCCATGTCCGGAAATTACGTTTAGATGAAGTTGTGCACCCACGACTCGGATATCATTTGGACGCTCAATGGACATATTCTCCCAAATGGGAATCGCAAGCATGATACCACGATCTTCGCTGTAATTCCCATTGATATCTTCTACGGCCTTCATAAGGAAACTTGTATCAGAGTTGTATGATGTGTTCTCGTTCACAGAACGTTCGTCTATGCCAACATCATAGAAGTAAGGGAGTTGCTCTCCTGGAAGGAATCCAAGATGATGGAATTCGACCTCGGAAGTATCTGAATCAAGCATCGAACTAACGACCTCGGGTATGAGATACGATGAAATTGCGCTCCAATTCCCAATTTGTCCAGTAACAGAATTACCACGTATTCTCCAATAGTATCGCTCACCTCCAGTGAGATCTGAACTCGGCTGGAAGGACCCGTTAGTGAGATCAAAATCAGAGGTATCAATCCATGACTGATATGTGAGTAAATTATTGCTATTCATCCCTGGATCTGTATCAATTTGGATCTCAACGCCATTCGTATTCGAAAGAGGAGTATTCCATGTATGATTAGGCCGAACAATACCACTCATTAGCAAATCATCCGTGACCATCCATTCATCACCAGTTGGAGAGAGGCCAACTGGTGTATCAGGAGCAGTATCATCTCCGATACTATACTGGATAACGAGTTCAGGCTTATTCGAAGATTCTGAATCTTGGAACTCAGCATAGTTCGAACTTGTTGAAGTCATGATGATACTCAGAGGTAGACCCCATCGATTCGCAGTCTGAGCTGCTGCAGTGACGTTCCAATCGAACCAAGTGTTGGTTCCCGCATTACTAATCGTACCAGAGTCGAGCAGCGAAATTCGATGAGTACCAGAAGCACCTTGGAAATTCCAAGGAGTAGAGCCATCGGTAGTGTTCCAAGTTGCTCCGGATTCAGTCCATTCAGATGTGCCAGCGTATACTGAAATCGGAACATTGTTGAAGCTAGAGAAAGACCAACTGTGAGTCCTCAAAATCGCACTCTCAATCGCCATACCTTCCGGTAACGAAATACCTGCAAGATCGCATTTTAACAGGCCAACCTGTGTATTCGAGACGATTATTCCGAATGCATCGTAGTTAGAATTCGGTGAAGCAGAATCGATGTATGTATCCTGACAATCGGGCATCGAACCATCTGTGGAGGCGTTTCCATCTCTCAACCGAATCTGATGATCATCACCGCCAAGATAGGTAGAATTCAGTTCGGGGACGTACATCATCGATTCACTCCAGATACTATGATCACCATCTTCAATGAAGGCTAAGCGCCACCAAATCTGGTCATCAATACCCAATCCCCATGAAGTCGGGAAGGTGAATGATCCTGCAGTCAAATCAAATCCGGCATCATCGCGGCTATCAGCACTCCTAGTCACAGTGGTCAAGAAATCAGCATCTCTCGAGGTACTAATCTTGACATCATGGCCACTGTGGCCGGTTGTATTCCAATTTACCACAATAGTGTCGCTGCTGGAGAGGTTTGCTCCACTAACTGACCAAGATCCGGAACGATCACGGGGGCTCAAATCCACGGGAGAGGATGGAAGAATATCATCGCCCCAAGTGTATCGGAGTTCAAGACGTGGGTTGTATTCTGTCGCTTCTTCACTAGACCCAATCTCAACATAGGCGCCATTGGGACCTACGCCTTGAACAAGAAGATTCAGGGGTTCAAGCGAATTTGCAAGCAATCGATCACGAATTAGGGGGGCTAGATCAAAGGTGAGTTGAGGCGATGTTTGGTTACCGTTTACTGCACCGTAACTGGTACCAGTAAGATCTCTCGCTCCATTCGTCCAAGAGGTACCTGCACCATTTGAAGTCCAATTAGCACCATCTTGAGTCCAATCATCATCATTCAAAACTGATACCGAAATCACTGGCCAACGTTCCCGATCAGACCGCCTTAGAACAAGGTCTGCTTCGTGAATTGATGCATTCTCATGGAGGCCAATCTCGCCGAAATTGATACGTAAAAGCATCACACTCTCACTAATGTTAGAATCATTGGAATGCCCAACAATAAGATTTGATGCACTACCTCCATTGAACGACGTATTGCCTGAAGTGATGTATGTCTCCTCAACAGTACCACCGTAACCTGCACTATTGTTTTTCACAGTGAATGACTGTGAACCATCCGCTTCAGTCGTGACATCGTGATTCGGAAGAAGGAACCGAACAGATTCCCAGTCCGAGAGTATACTGTCCGAAGTCGCAGACCGGATACGAGCAAAGAAGTCAGAACCAGCAGGAATATTCGATGACGGAGTTTGGAAAGAGCCTACTGTGGAATTCGTGAAGGTGAAGTCACTGGCATCATCCCATGAGTTCCATACCCATGAACCATCAGAGTCAATTCGGTAATCTGAACTGTTGGATATCTGGACCTCCACGTTGCTACCGTTCAGATCAGCCCACTCGATTGTAGGCGTAGTATCTGCAGTCAAACCAAGGACGTTATTCTGAGTCAAAGCCTCATTCATCTCAGGAGATGTCAAACGAATATCTCCTTGATTAGTGGAACCAATAGATGCGTAGTTAACACGAAGCACCGGACGATCCGAAGCTGTGGTCGCCTCCTTCGTGGCACAATTCACAGGGTCACCCACGGAGGACACTACCAAAGTAATCTGACTCGAACCCGAACGGAGTTGCTCCTGAATCAGAGCGGTCACGTTAATCGCAGTGGATACCGTGGAAGAAGTGGTACTGTATGGCGGCTCCCACCCTCCGCTTTCCCCTGGTCCATTCGCCCCAGGAGCAGACCAGTTAGATCCCAAACCATTGACCCTCCAAGTCGCCGTAGCAAGCGAATGGTTGGCATTCAGCGTTGTAGCGTAGAACATGGTCTTACCTGATGAGAATCCCGAAATGACCGAGCATCGTAAAACAAGATGAGCGGAAGAAACTGGGAAAGTTGGATTCAATGGATTACCGGCAGTATCACTAATATTGAATTGGAACAAGCCTCGAGTGTCGAAATTGTAGTCTTCGGAATACCAGATCATCACCTCATCACGGCTTGAGTAGATATTGTTCGGAGCGCTGCTGTTAATCGCCGTATCATTGAGAACAGCATTGTCATGCTGGACATAAGATGGTACCGATTCGTGCAACAGAGGCACATTTGGCCCTACTGCCACAGACCAGGACATGGTTGCCATGAGAAGGACCATCAGGATGGCAGGCCCCACATCGTATCGTCGTTCTCCGTTCGCTACCGCTCCGGTCATGGCTACGCCATGGAATAACGACCCATAAGTGATTTCCGACTAGGTCTACAATGTCGACACTCTCGCTCCTTCACATTCAATACCTTGGGAGAACCTTGAAGGACACCCGATGAAGATGCGCAAAAGACAGTTATGAGCGAACTCTGGGTTGAGAGACATCGCCCCCGATCCGTGTCGGAAATGAAGGGGCAAAGAGCAGTCGTAGACCGTCTTGGAGGTTATTCTGAAAAGGGGACCTTCCCACATTTGCTCTTTGCAGGACCCCCAGGGACTGGGAAAACTACTGCAGCATTAGCACTGGCGCGAGATGTATTCGGCGAAACACTGCGTCAGAATCTCCTTGAAATGAATGCCTCTGATGAACGTGGCCTAGATTCTATCCGGAACAAAGTCAAACAATTCGCAAGGACTGCCCCGCTTGGAGGAGCGACATTCAAAGTAATCTTTCTCGACGAAGCTGATGCTCTGACGAATGATGCACAGGGCGCACTTCGAAGAATTATGGAACAATATGCAGAGACCTGCCGATTCATCATGTCCTGCAACTACTCATCGAAGATAATTGAGCCAATCCAGAGCCGTTGTGCTGTCTTTCGCTTCCGCCCCCTAGAGGATGAGCAGATGCGCGCACAGATTCTTCATGTCGCTAAGCAGGAAGAGCTTGAAATTGATGAGGAAGCTACAGATGCTATTGTCCATATTAGCCTTGGAGACTTGAGGAAGGCCATTACTGCACTACAGGTCGCTGCAGGAATGGACACAGTAATCACACGGGGTCTGATTTACGAGACCTCTGCAACTGCCCCTCCAGAGGTACTCCAAGGCTATCTACTCGCTTGCAAGGAAGACGGATTCCAGCCAGCACGACGGCGCCTGCGCCAGATTCTCGATGAGTTCGGCCTCGCAGGTACAGACCTCGTGAATCAGCTCCACAGGGAACTCGGAGTCACCAGTTTCCTGACTGAGGAAACGAAACTTGAACTTACAGAATGGATGGCAGAGATTGATCACCGTCTCGTTCAAGGTGGCGGAGAACATCTACAACTTGACGCCATGACTGCGAGAATCTGCGCCCTACTGAAATAACTAGCCAACGAATTCAGATTACTGAGATGGCAATATCTGAATCTTGTAGATTGCATCACCAGTGGTAAGTGGCCAAGGATCTCCTGGCTGATCAATCCTGTATCTTAGTTCATAGGTACCTGTATCGAATGTACCAAGATCTACAGCAACGCCAACATCAGTAGTTCGCCGCAACTTCATTTGAGGATCGCTCCAAGACCCCTCATCGAGAATAGAAACTATTGATCTATTTCCAGACACTAAATCGTCGTAAGCTGCAATACCAGTTGTATTAGCGCCATTGATTGTTGAATTAAGTAGAATCTGTTCGTTCTTTACCAGTGTGACGGAGATTGAACAATCCTCTACCGCCACATTATCTCGAACATCTAGAAGGAGCCACATCGACCCCTCCGACTGACCTTCCTCAATTGAAATATCGATGTCATAGCCTGTGCGATCCAATCGG
>DAFJ01000057.1 GCA_002497905.1 Euryarchaeota archaeon UBA251 | reverse complement strand
ATATGACCCAGCAAGTGCAAGAGTCGCAGGTGAAGCAGTACAATCAATGACCAAAAAGATGTTAACTTTAGCAGAAAATCATTCTACAGATTGTGGTTCAGCAACTTATCTTAATACGATGAGCCGATATGCAGCAATAAAAGAAGAAGAAGCCCAAAAGTGTAAGGATGAGTTACTAGTTCTATGGACTGATTTCTTTAAGCCACAACATCTCGAATCTATTCCTGAACTCCATGATACATTCTGGAAGGCTGCTAAACTTTGCAGTGCTTGCAAGGTAGAAGTTTCAGCCGACCATGCCCAAGAATTGATGGATGCTATCGAAGCAATCCATCACATGTTTTGGGGAATCAAGGGTAGAGAAGTACCTTGGATTCGTGCAAGTTGAGATAAATGAAAACAGTTGAAGTTATTGTTTCTGGCTACAGCATGTGGCCTAGTTTACAAGATGGTCAAAGATTGAATTGTATCGAATATACAGGTCATGATTTATCAATCGGTGACTTAGTAGTTTTTATTCATCCATTTGATAAAAATCTAACTTTAATAAAAAGAATAAAAAAAATCAATTCCTCTAATGATTTCTGGATTGAAGGTGACAATCCTGATCCGACTTCATCTGATGATTCACACAATTTCGGATATATTTCTAAACAAAATATTGTAGCATTTTATGATAGTAGGCGGGCCTGACGGGGTTCGAACCCGCGACCGACGGATTAAGAGTCCGTCGCTCTACCTGACTAAGCTACAGGCCCAACCTTCGGACCGAGCACTCCTTCTTGAGCGCTACGCCTTAATCAGTGACTAATTCATTCGTCTGAACGATGAAGAATCTCAACACCGGTTTGACCCGCGAGGACCACGGTGTCACACATATCGATGAAAAGTCCTACTTCTACAACCCCGGCAAGATGGAGCAACTGGGATTCAATCAATGCAGGATTATCGATGAATGCGTCACCTACACCTGCGTCCACAATCATGTTGCCATTATCCGTAATAAGTGGCGATTCAGGACCATTTGATTCTATCACCCTTAGATTGGCAGGGACGCCACAAATCAGAGAAATTCGCTTCAAAGTATCTTCCCATTCAAAGGGTGTAATCTCGATTGGTAAAGGGAACGCTCCAAGACGTTCGACTCGCTTACGGTCATCAGCAACGACAATCATCCGATTGGATGCTTGAGCCACAATCTTCTCTCTAAGAAGAGCTGCACCCCCTCCCTTAATCAGATTGAATTCCGGATCGAATTCATCGGCACCATCGATTACCAAATCTAATCCACCAAGTTCTGTCAGATTGGAAAGAGGTACCCCATGTTCTATTGCCAAATTCTCAGTTTCAATACTGGTTGGAACGCCAATCACTTCAAGACCATCTTCTTGAATAGCACGACCTATTTCGATTACCGTGTGCTTTACCGTAGAACCTGTACCCAAACCAACATGCATACCGGATTCAACAAATTGCACGGCAGCAATACCTGCCTCCTTCTTCGCCTGTTCGATATCCATGGTGATTCTAATCGTCCGAGGTCATTGTGCATTTCGGAAAATTCGGACTAGATATTCACACACATACTGGGAAGGGATTACATACGTTCCTTTTTACTTCGCGCACGAGAGACATGCGTCCTAAGGTGATTGTCATAGTGATGATGATGGTCTATGCATTCTCTGTCGCCTCATTCGCAATGTCTCCGTCGACTGTCGGGCTCACTGATGATCCGATGAAAACCTCAACTGGTGTTCCGACAAAGGTGTCTGTCTCCGCCTATCCGAATGGGACCTCAAATGCACTGACACTTGAGATCCCGGAGAATGAAGCCTTGACTGGCCTAGAACTAAGAATCCAACCTGATGCCTTGCATCGCAATGAGATAGTGACTTGGAGCGGTACATCTGATTGGAACGCAACAGGTACTGACCAGGACCGTATTAACGTCAATCAAAGTGGCCTGCAGATGCTCCCAAAGAAGTGGGAATGGGACTTTGAAACAGGGCCGAGTAATGCGCCACAAGGATGGACACTAGGCAACGGTTGGCTCTGGGGATACGATACTAGTATTGGCCAGTCTGCGGGTGTACACGGGGGAACCAAGGCCATCTACACCTACAATGGGAACTACCCTAATAACATCCCCTCCAGTGGTTATTTCGCAACTTCTCCAGTGATTGATTGTGGAGGCTGTTCTGGAAACTGGCGGTTGAAGTACTGGAAGAAACTCGGTATCGAATCTTACTATTACGACGATGCGCAAGTACATGTCAGAAATCAACAAGGTACTTGGCAAACTGTATGGGATTGGAATTCATACTCCGTAAATCCATCTACATGGACTCAAATGAACCATGACATATCTCAATATGCAGCAGGAAACTCAAATCTTCAAATCCGATTCAAACTCGGACGAACCGATGGCTCGGTTACCTATACAGGTTGGAATGTCGATGATGTATCCGTTGAGCCATCTACAGGGGGCGGTGGAGCTGATGCTGCAAATTGGACTAGCCCCTCCTTTGGCCCAGCAATTACAGGTAGTAATGGAATGACACCAGGAGCATATGGGCAGATGAGTATCGATGCGATGATACCCAACAATGCAATTCTCCGAACCAGTATACTTGATGGGAGATCAAATACACCGATTCCAGGATTCGATAATCTTGAAGATTTACACCTTGATCTTGGACCGATTGATCCACATTTGCATCCTGAGTTGAGAGTTAAGCTCTACTTCGCAACCCCGAATGGTGCTCAGACTCCGATAGTTCACGGCATTCATCTCAATGGACGTATCGCGACTACCTTTGAGGTCAATCCTGCTTCGATGGGATGGAATCTAACTGGGTCTAACTGGGACGGCGATTCCATCAATGGAGGGACTGTAACGAGTCCAGTATACACCTCTGCCCGAGCAATATCCCAAATCGCACTATCAACCTCAGGTAGCGGCGCTACAGCAGAGTACAACATCGACGGAGGATCTTGGACACCAATCGCTACAACGAGTACGACTATACTCAGTGAAATGGCTGAAACTGTTCAGTTCAGGTTCTCAGGCTCCTCGATGGATCTTGCATCCTTCCAAGCGGACCTTATCCCTGGACGTACAGGGGATGAGATGATGATTGATATTGGGGCAGATGGAATCTCGGAATGGGATTTCGGACATACGGCTGTAGGAAGTATGGGATGGCAAGACCTCTTCGCGAATGGACAACGCAGTGTGGGTGTTAATCTAGGTGGGCAAGGAGGGCAACTCGATGTCCCTATACTCTTGCCAGAAGACGGTATTGATTCACTCTCCTTCGTAGCATCACCAGGAGCACTTCCTCCACCTGGATTCAATTGGACATTAATCGCAGATGGTACAGAAGTTGCAAATGGTTCACCGACCCTCAGTACAATCGGCACGAACAGGATAGAACTCACTACTTCTGAAGTCAATGACCTGAATACCGCCATATCTGGCATCACAGTAACATCTGGACCCATGTACCTCCCACATGTCGAGGTTACACTTAGACTCGAGAGTCCTGCTGGCTCCTATCGTATCTCTGCCCTGAATGCGCGTAGCACACCTACAATTGACCTGACCTTCGGACCAGGTAGTCCGCTCGTGATGGCAGTTAACGACGTCATACCGTCCTCCCCCCTTACTGGAATGACTCGCCTCGTCCCTGTACCGTTCGTCTTCGATCTACCTGCAGCCGTCTCTGTTACAATTGTAGATTTGGAATCAAGTTCCTCATTCACCACGGATGTGATGTCCTTCATGAATATCACAACCACAATTGCCCCATCCTACCAATGGATGGAAGTGCATACATCTCACACTGTCGAGGATGGGCTGCCCGCGGAGATTCAAATCGACATCGATGCAATCCAACATTCAGCGAGTGTGACAATGGACATCACGCAGAATACTCACACAATTACTCAACGCGGTGGATTCCCAGATGATCTCCTAATATTGAATCCAGATAATCCCTACGAGCATTGGATTAATGGGACTAACGTGGACTCTGTCTTCCGATTTATGATTAATGCCAGTTGGGATGACGAACCGGATGTACGCATTAAGTCGAGGATTGTTCTCGATGACGGGAGAAGAAGCGTTCCAAAAATCCAGATGATTGGTATCGGTTCACGGAATGGTATCGAGAACGATGTCATGTTGCGGACATGGTCAATTCTCAACGACTTAGACGTGGCAGTCCCACTATCCGAATCCTATCTCAAGTCAGATGCGGATATCGCAATCCTCGCTGAACTTGGATTCCCTAATACTGACATTTCTCTTGCACCTCGGACAGGTGATGTGACTGTACATCTACACCTCAACGGTGTAGAGATTGCAAATACCTCACAAATCGATGAAGGGATTGCTCGTTTCGATATCAAGACACCAATGACAACAGGTGATGTCGAATACGAAGTATCTGTCAGTTCACACCATGGTGCTGAAATTACCTACGCACTACCAACAAACCGTACCTTCACTGTGGATTCAATCCAACCTGAAGTTGTTGGAATGAATATCGCACGGATTGAAAACTTACAACAAAATCCTGCACAAACTCTACGCTTCGAGATTTTTGACCGACCAATCCTACCTTCCAATATTGCCTTGATGTTGTGGAGAGAATGGGAGGATGACATCAATGGTGACGGATATCCGGATGAAGATGAGTACAAGGAACGCCCTATCCAAATCCCATGGAATAGGACACAAGCTAACGGCAATTACACTATAGTACTCGATGACCGTCTTGCCCCAGATGGGGCTCTTGTCTATGGATATCTCATTGGAGGAGACCCTGCAGGTAACGCACTCGCCAGCAATGGAGCCCCTGGAACTGAACAGACCCTGTTCGTCTACCAGCTCAAAACAGATGGAGCACCGCTTCTGAGCGAGGAAGGATACTTCGAAACAGAAAACCTCGGTTATCTCCATCCTGGAACCGACTATACTCTGAGTATGCCTGTCTTCGAACCTAACGGTCATGCCGACATCAATACCGCAGAGATTCAACTCGCATCAAACTCACAAACAGACCTAATGCCAATTATATGGAGCACGGAAAATGGGACCTGCACAAGCGAATCGGTCAATTTCGATTATCTTGATTGCCGTATGATTTCAGAGAACGAAGAACCGCTGACTCCTTTCACGATGAACTCCATCCTTGAAGTCGATTTCCGACTTGGATGGAACATCGCTGTCGAGGATGAACTCCGACGTGAACCAACCTTGGAGGTGATTGATTATGCAGGACAATCCGCGTGGAGGAGTTACCCTGAACTCCGATGGCGTTTCAGCCCAGATCTTGCAATTGACTCTAGTTCCATCCACCTAGACCCGTATGAAGGCACTTCCTCGTTGGAAGGAGCATGGATGCGTCCAAATGGACTGATGGGATTGAACGGTACCGTCGTCTTCCCATCCTCTGGCTTGTCGCCCTCTCAAGGATTCACCGTATCTATCATCTTCGATGGTAGCGAAGTCCAAATTGATACAGATGATGAGGGCCGCTGGTCCACAGAACTCAATGCACCGTTGGAATCTGGAGACCATCCTCTTGTCTTCGAATTGATTGGGCTTCCACCTCAGAGTCGAGACATGACCGACCCCCTTGCCACCCTTCTCTGGGTAACTGTAGATGGTGATGATCCGCGTCCAAATGCGATTGTATCTCCAAGAACAAACTCAGTCATCGATATCGAAGAATTAGGGAATCTTACAATCGAACTCACAATCGATGAGCAAGGCGAGATAGACCCGAATAACATGGACATGAACTGGGCACTAGTAAAGCGAAATGATAACTCCCGAACTGTTGCTCAAGGCACCACGAAACTAGAGGTATCCAGTAGTTCACTTTCAGGTAAATCCATCCCTGCAACTAGTCTAATCGAGGTCTCAGGTGACATTCCAAATTCGGCATTCATGGAGGCCTTAGAACTCAGAGTATGGGTTTCAGGAGCAGATAGGGCAGGCAACCAGTACACTACAACAAGTGCCTTCAACAGCGCACAAAGCCCCTTCGCTATCTGGGAGGTCGAAATTCTTGGCCCTGAATTCGCCATTATGGAGGACCTTGTATACTCAAAACGATCCGGGGTAATAATCGGTGAATCTTTGACCATATCTGCTGACGTACGTAATATCGGTGAACTCGATGGACAGGTTGGAATCAAATTCATTGCCGAGAACATTGATGGAACACAGGTTGAGATTAATCAGGAACCTATTCAATACGATATTCGTGAAGGAGAACGGACGACTGTACCTATCGATTGGAGTCCAAACAAGGATGGCCGCTATGTCATCCTCGTCTATCTCAATGGTGATTTGTCAGCAACAGGGGAACCCGTTGATGTGCTTCAACCAGTAGACGAAGGGTTACTTTCAGGAGATGACCTAGGTTTCACTCTAATCATCGGCCTGATGTTCATTCTATTGGCGGTGATTCTTGTTGGAGTAGTAATCGTCGCAGTCCGCAACGGTGGAGATGGAGACGATTGGGACGACTACGAAGAAGAGGCGTGGGACCAAACAGATGAATTCGAAAAAGAGGAAGCCGTTCAGAAAGACCGTGAACTTGCAGAGATTGCGAAGGCACGTGCTGAAAATACACCACGCCCACAGCCCAAAGAGAGTCAGCAGGTATCCTCAGGGGCAGATCCACGACTTGAGGGAATGGATCGCCGGACCTATGACCACTGGTCCCAACAGGGATACAGCCATGAACAGATTGTCGACTGGTGGTCTCAAAACAACCAATGAACCAAACCGTTCGATTCATACCATACGGTTGACGCTCGGAGTACGAGGGAGCAGGAGGGTCGCTGACAGTGTACGACCCTGAGGAAAG
>DAFJ01000046.1 GCA_002497905.1 Euryarchaeota archaeon UBA251 | reverse complement strand
TTCTATGTGCAATGAACTCCACCGACGAAAGGATATCTGCGACAAACTGATTCTGTAACAGGGTCCCAGTAATTCCTTCCTGTTGTGCTACGAAGGCCTCAGTGGCCACGATTTCACCATCTTCCTTGACACTAAGATCCTCAGAGCGACCGGCAGCCACACGATCGGCTATGGTATCTACAGTACTCATCGCACTCACAATCACACGACGATCTCCCAACATACCCTTCAATTCCGATTGGATTGTCTTTCGTAACTCACGCTGGACATCCTCGTAAGATAGACGATTTCTCAGGAAAGAAAGGACCTGATTGGCTGGTTTGTACTGGACTCGAAGATAAACTGCAAAGTCATCGGATGTCACATTGTCCTCAATGTGATGTAGAGGATTTTGATCGAACCAATGCTTGACGACATTGCGTACATTGTCGTCAATGCGGGCGTAAATATTCAGTTCGGTGAAGAAATTCGTGTAATCTTCAACTGGTCCATCCATCAAATCAACACCCTCGCGAATGCTCTGATGTACACCACGTCGCTCTTGTGAGGTCCGAACATCAAGTTCTGTGCTCCGCATCTCACCGAAAACAGCGAATTCGCTCAACAGAAACTTGAGCAGGTGTGCTCTTACAGTATCTCTATTCTCAAAGGATCGATCAGTATTCTCGTAGCATACATCAACACTGATTATGAGGTCCTTTACTTCGATTACAGTACTTTCCCTATCAAAGTGAACATGGAGATCGTCACAAGCTTTCTCAAGCGTACGTTCAATCAATCGTTTAGTTTGTTCATTTGAGAGATCATCTTCTTCATCACGATGATAAAATCGGTACATCAATGGATATTGAATGAACAAGAAAACAACAGACATGAACAGCGATACAAATGCCATCCACCACGGTGGGACTCCAGCACTGCCGCCAGCGAGCATTGCTGTCTCACGTCCTCCAGCCCATTCAGCACCCATAAGCGCCAGAGACCATTGTCCCAACGATTGAACGGTCCAACATGACCTAATTTCCTCATCTAACAACTCGACACCTTTCACAGTGGTACCTTCAGCAAGGCCAACTAGGCTGAGGATACCGCCCTTCTCGATTTCAAGGACTTCGACTTGCCGCTCCTCTAGAATCATCTCTTTCTTACCAATCAATGCAGTCTGATTTGTATTCGTAACAGGCAGGCCCGTGGTGTTGTAAACCTTGACTCTGAGCGTATATACTCCAGGGTCAACATCGTCCGTAAATAGGGCGATCTCGGTCTGATTCAAGGAACCATTTACAACCAGCGGATCGATGACAACTGTCCCATCCCTTGGTGCTGAATTTGTACTGGGATCTATCAGACGTGCATGTATTACAATGTTTGACGGTTCGATATTGTAGAGACGAATGCGCAACTCATGTTTCTCACCCTCCCAAATGTTGAGCCAAGCGACACCAGTGCGATCGACACACTTGTCTCCCGGATCGAAGAAGGTTCCAGAAAGGGACTGATCGATAGATATGGAATCAGGCATGAAGGCGCCAGTAGAACTAACTAAGACAACTCCACCAAAGAGAATTGCTGTGAGCAATCCAACGGCAAGTGTCTTTCCCTCAGGGCCACTGAAAAAGGGACGCTTGATTCCTTCGCGCCGTTGTCTAATCTCATCTAGTTGGCGATCAATCTCACTCGTGTCCCTGCCCGAAACAAGTTCAGTGGTATCCTCCTCCGAATGCTCCTGAAGAGTTGGCGCAGCCTCATCTTCTGCAGCCGCAAAAACCTCATCTTTAGGCGAATCAGGAGATGGATTCTCATTCGCCATACCTGAAAGAGGAAGTGGCCCCTTCATATCCGTTTTGACACATCTAATACGTACATTTTCTGTAATTTGGCCAGATTCAGTTTCAGAGAAGGGTATCCCCCTATGGCACGTTCATGAACAAAGCATAAGCAGCACTCATGATGCATCAGGACCCAATCATCAGCTGGCCGAATCCATCGTTAAACGATGGATTGCCCTCGCTACAGACCGGGCGTCTCGTACTGTTTGAAGGGGACGTTAACGTTAACGAATGGATCCTCTCGTCAATTGTGGCCAATGAGGTCAGACATAGGCGGGCGGTGCATTGGATTGATGGTGGGACACGGTTCGACCCAGGGCGATTCGCACCACTCATAAGAGTTGGAAGAATCGAGACAGAAGAAAGTATGCAGAGGCTGTATATCTGTAGAGGATTCACTGCCCATCAGTTGTCTGAACAAATTTATTCTGTCTGCTACAATCTAGAAGAGGGCTTTGTACAAACAATCGATTCTAGACTTCTAGTCATCAGCGATATGCCGATAATGTATGGAGATAGTCAGATTCGCACCGAGGAAGGATGCTCTATGCTCAGACGTGCACTACTACACCTTCGGCGATTCGCCGTTGAACAAGGATACCTTGTACTTATTTCTCATCGATTTAGTCGACAAAATCCCTTCTCACGGGCGCTAAAACAACAACTCCATGCACTAATCGATGAGCATTTTCTGTGCTGTCTAAAACGACGGACTGGGAGGATGAATATTACATGGTCGAAAGCATTTAGATCCATAGGATGGAACCCGAACGAAGGAACACAGACGAGGCTCGATGCCTTCAATCAACACCAATCCGTGAGCAGAGGTATTCTCGAAGAACCACTGGATACCTGGTGCTCATCCCATCCAAAGGCAGAGAGAATCGCCGATATAGATCGCAACGCAATCGGTACATAATAATCGGGATCTCCACACTCTTTTCTGACAGAATCAGTTGATCCTTTAATTTCTGAATCAAGGCGAATGCGATCGATTGGGGCGGTTCGGCTCTTCCCAACGACAGCGAACCGAACCCGATGACCGGGTGGAATCTCACGAGAAAGCCAACGGGCACGGCACAGTGCACAATTAGTGAGGTTTACCACTTTGAAATCCTCAATAGTACGGTTGACGCGTCGCGACACGATCAAATCCTGCAACGATACATCTCCCCTTCGAATTTCAGCGATTCTCTGGTGAAGCATCGAAACAACACGCTCTTGAGCTGAAAAACTGGGATCTTGGCGAAGAAGCCCCAAGGCATCTTTCTGAAGATTATGAATCCAAATACAGGTCGAATGCTGACGCATTTCGATACCGCGAATTTTCCATCCCTGGCCGCCATATCCGAAGTACTTTGTTAGGGCTCCAACTCCATTTCTTCGGTTCGGAATAAAGGCAATCCAATCGTACTCATCTTCAAAATCGATAGATATGCCTACTCGTGCCTCAATTCGAGCAATAACTCGATCAAGCGACAAACGACGCTGCTCTTTGTCTCGTTCCTTGGTATCTCGGAGCCAGAGCGAATCTACAATGGCATGCAGAGCATTCCATCCCTCGTTCTGCGACTCTTCAATAGCAACTAGTAATATCTCTCGCGCCCAAGCGCAGATTGCTTCGTGACACTCGATTCTTCCGAATCGAGCATTACGATACCCTGTATACCCGAAGCAAGTAACTAATAGCCATTTCAAGATATTCTGGCGACGGTCCCATTCGTCACCCTTGATTTGAATTCGGGACTTGAGCCATCGACGTCGCTCGATGATTGGAGTAACCACGCGGCCAAGAAAGCCGTGCTGACGCGTGCAGGTATGGAGGTTGGTCCTAGGCACCGAGAGATGATGCTCAACAGGTAGGCCCTGACGATCAGATATGAGGCGAGTTGTTGACTCAATGTCGAGAGGTAGTATACCAAGACGTGAAGCACCCGTGTTCTTAGTGTCGCAGCAGACACAGCCCATCGTCTCAGGACTGATGTTTCGACTCGCAATGATACTCGGAAATAAACTAGAGAAATCAATCTCAACCACGTGTCGATGTACACCAACGCTTGGGTCTAAGTAGAGGCCACCACGGTCAATACGAAGTAGTTCGAATGCGGTCTTCATGTCTTCCGCTCGGTTCTTCCTCCATGGGATCAAGATTCCATCCATCAATGCCTGACGAATTTGAATTGCAGAGATGGCGGAACCGGGAGAGAGACGGGCGATATCTTGTGGCGGGATACCAGATATACGAGCCAGTTCAAACAAACCCTCAATCCCACCTTCCTTGAAGACGAATGAGGTGCGGGCACAAATGTGGATGCGGCCGTCGAGGGAATGTTTTGCCTCTTTGCGAAGCAAGCGGCCGTAACTCCAAGCCATGTGTGCTCCAGAACGAGGGCGTCCATCGTAATCTGTGCGGCTCAATCGTAAGGGTTGACCGGCGCGTTCAGAGAGTCGCAGAAGTGCAGGCATGTCAATCCAATCTCCCTGTTGAGTGAGAATCACATGTGGATCAACAGATTCCACAATTTGGTGAAGACGAAAAATTCCCATACTCAGATCTAATTCCACATCATCGATTCGCCATTTAGCATCTTCTGATGTCAAATCAATCCAATGAATTGGTGCTTCAGGTGAACGATGACCGCTTGTATCCCTACACTCGACATGAATCTCAAGTACACGAACTTCCGGAGGCACCCAATACTCAGTCATAGGAAAATCCTGCGATATTAGTCGATTCCCTGCAATCCGAACACGACCCAAGGGGTGTAAACCTTGATCCATCATATAGCGCTGTGATGCAGATGGGTCGATGGAGAAAATCTCAAGATGATGCCAAGATCCTGCAGCAAGGAGGTTCTGTGCCAGAGCAGGGACTCGATCACAACGATATAGGTCGATAGCCAGAACCTCTGTCAAATCGGACGATTCAATATCTAAACGGTGGCGCTCAAAGCGACAGCTTGCAACCGAGAAGGCGTTTCTGTACTCTAATCGCTGCAACGTCTTGGAGAGCGTCACGAGACGATGTCGCTCACCTCGCACATGTACCGTGCAGGTCCATGGCTCCGAAAATTGATGTGTTTCTCCATCGTTATCAACTACCCAAGACACCATTCTTTCTGTCTGCTCATCGAACCTAACATCAAGGAGCCATCCTTCAATCATTCACCTCCCTCCATCCGTTTGATACGTAGACGAAGGCGATCTATCTCCATCTGCTGTTCAAGGAGTGCACAGAGGAATATCGGCTCAAGAGGATCAGCGGAAGGAAGGAGCCCTCCTGCAGAAGCATGCGAACGAATCGCTGCCTGGATTCTATCAAAGGACCGCTTTTCTTCGATACTCAACGGGCGACGGAAATCTTGCCAACGTTCCAT
Organism: Euryarchaeota archaeon UBA251; assembly: GCA_002497905.1. Classification (GTDB taxonomy): domain Archaea; phylum Thermoplasmatota; class Poseidoniia; order Poseidoniales; family Thalassarchaeaceae; genus MGIIb-N2. Next base: position 3,444 of record DAFJ01000046.1, on the reverse strand, counting down.
CCACTGCTCGATACGCAGGCGCCAAGTCGCAACTGTCCGCCCCATGGATTTTGGGAATCAAATGAAGTCGCTTTCAAACGATTTGAAGAGACAGAGAGGGGGTTCTGAAACTAGTTATAACACAAGATACATTGTCGTACGAATGGCTTTGAACGGGATGGTGTAATTACCATATTAATGAGCGATAACCATCGAAGTACTATCAGTCAGATATTGGATGCTGTCGACCGAAGCGGGGAACATTATGGCACTGGGTTCCCGATGATCGCAAGCGAAAACGTAATTTCGCCGCTAGTTCGTCGCGCCTGCAACAGCGATTTGCACGGGAGGTATGCCGAAGGCCTTCCAGGAAAACGGTACTACCAGGGCTGTGACGACTTCGATACAATTGAGGCGATAGGAATCCAGCTAGCTCAGAAAGTATTCAATTCATCCTTTGCCAACATCCAGCCGACCTCGGGAACAGTATCGAACATAGGGGCACTCAAGGCACTCGTCAAGCCCGGAGACCGAATCTCCGCTGTTTCCACTGCAGACGGGGGTCACATATCTCACGCTCAGATGGGCGCAGTAGGCCTCCGCGGCCTAGACCTGCACACATACCCATGGGATATCGACCGAATGGAGCCAGACATCGATGCTGCTGCTGCGATGATTCGCGATACTGAGCCGGCTCTTGCTCTATTCGGCGCTTCTGTGTTCCTCTTTCCAACCCCACTAGAAGAACTCGCGGATGTCGCTCATGAGATCGGAGCCCGCGTCATGTATGACGGAGCACATGTCCTCGGGTTAATCGCAGGAGGCGTCTTCCAAGACCCACTCCGTGAAGGTGCCGACGTAATGACTGGATCCTCACACAAAACATTCCCTGGACCTCAAGGGGGATTCCTACTGTCCAATAATGATGATGAGAAGTTTCACCGTCGCCTAAACAATGCAGTGTTCCCTGGAACTAACTCCTCCTACCACCTGCATCATGTCGCAGGCAAGGTTGTGGCCCTGTCCGAGTTTGAGGCATTCGGGAAACAATACGCTCGCGACACAGTACGCAACGCAAAGGCACTGGCTGCCGCTCTGGCTACTGAAGGATTCGATGTTTTAGCCGAGGATCGTGGTTTCACCGCGAGTCACCAGGTACTAACTCGTCACGGTGAAACTGATTCAGGTGCTGGCCGAAAAGCTGCTGCCATGCTCGAAGAAGCGGGCATCATCACGAACATGAATATGCTTCCGGGTGACACGAAAGCAATGACTCCGTCAGGTCTCCGGCTAGGTGTCCAAGAACTGACACGACACGGAATGGGAACTACTGAGATGGAAGAAGTCGCCACTTGCTTCAGGCGAGTTCTAATCGATCAGGAGGACCCTAGTACAGTCAAGACACGAGTGAATCAAATAAGATCCGACTTCACAGAAGTGCGTTACTGCTTCCAAGAGTAATCAGATCCAGACATCATTCTCCGCAGTCATATCACTGTCCACATCGCCAGTATTCACGACATCTCGAGGCTCGATAATGACAATCCAACACTCCTCATAAGCCACTGTCCGATGACGGATACCTTTTGGGACAATGTGGATATCCCCCTCATCGAGAGACACATGGTGATTTTCGTACTCTATTCGCATAGAACCCTCCACCACGAGGAAGAATTCGTCAGTGTGGTCATGCTGATGCCAAACAAACTCGCCTTCGATTTTTGCAAGTTTTACCTGATAGTCGTTAATTTCGCCAACAACCTTTGGACTCCAAAGATCTCTGAATAAACCGAATTTCTTTCTAAGATTCATTATGACACTCTCACCCCTATGCATCAGTATTCTTCAGGAGAACAACAACAACCATTTCCTATCATCTAAGACATGACATTCCTTTACACTATTAACATCAAATGAAGTCAATACGAACATCACCTTTTGGTATCCTATGTGAGGTACCGGACTTGTCAAAACAAGGTAATTTCCATCATACGATCGATCGATCTTATCGATATGCCAAATTGTTTGGGGGTCGTCAGGGAAGCTACGCTGGCCAATCGCTTGGATTTTATCTTGAATCGTATCGGAACCACTCATGTCTTGCAGCGAGGATTGAGCTTTGTAATAGACCGGATGGCCATAAGGATGAGGTTTTCCAGTAAAATTCAACATGATTAGATTCGCCACATCAGATGGTTGTTTCCCAGTATCTGCATCTAAATTCTGATCAAAAAATTTCCTTCGATGCAGAATCAGATGACTAGGCCCACTTCCGATATTTGTCAATTGCCACATCACTGGAGGGTTGTCATCGGATTCTTCCACAAGTAGACGTACCATCATCCATGCTTCCATCTCAGTAGTAATCTCTGGAAATCTCTGAGTTATGGATGGGTCATTGAGATAGTATGAACCTGGACCGTGAATGATATTTCCTAGGTCGTATTTACCCCAATCTGAGTCAGACAATTCAATCATCCACCGATCTTTCTTTTCTTCCAGCCTTGTATGCCTCTATCACAGCTTTTGCAATCTCGCTTGGGTCATTAATCACTTGAGTTCCGATTCGGTTCGAACCCGCATAAAAATCGCCAGAGAAGGCGGAGTCCTGAATGTTGAACTTGGGGTCGCCACCTTCGGCTACAATATTCTCAGTGATTGTAGCAACCTCGTCCCTAACTTGGCTCATCTCGGTTAGTTCGACATCCTTCTTCTCAATCGTCTCTTCAAGGACTACAATCTGCTCTTTAGTCTCCTGAAGTTCATCTTTGAGTGCATGTGCCTCCTCTCTCGCTTCTCTAATCTGCTCTTCCAACATCTCGAGAACCTTGTCCATTTGGAGTGACCCATCCTCTTCAGCGAATACTCCGCCAAGTTCTGAAACAGAAGGGATGTATTCTCTTTCTAAAGCCGAACTGATTGGAGCCACTTTCGTCAAAGCTTCAGAAGAATTGTCATTATCTCGGACCACGATAAACACCGGAAATATTGCCAACCACATGATTAACATCTGCAACAATAGCCCTATTGTGACTTCTAGTTGCCAATCACTAAACCTATTGTGTTCCAAATCTGTGGTTTGCGACCCGTGATCGTTTTCAATGACGCAACTATCTCTGTCGCCCCCACAAATATCGCTCATCATCGGTAAAATTCCTTGATGATTTTCGAATCCGGACTGGAACATGGCATAGTCCCATGAAGTGTCATGTGACGTTCTTTGCGGCTTATAGTACGATGAGGCTGCAAAGACAGTGAATAAGAGAAAGAGGACGACGAGGATGGCACGATATCGATATTGAGGAGGATGTTCCGGTGCGACCGGGAGCAGTGGCTGGACTTTGCCTTCATTCAAAGCATTTGGATTAAGAGAAATTGCGTGAATAAATTTGATTTCATCGCTTCTACGTGCAAGTTCAGCGGAGTAAACCTTGCCGATTCTGTATGCAAGATGTAAACTGAGAC
>DAFJ01000088.1 GCA_002497905.1 Euryarchaeota archaeon UBA251 | reverse complement strand
TACGAGAGCAGCAGCACCGTCAACAACTCCAGAGGCATTGCCTGCAGTCACAAGGGAATCTGGGCCGAACGCGGCACGTAGTCCTGCAAGCGATTCTTCGGAAGTACCACGAACAACATGGTCCTCATCCTTCGGGCCGACGACACCATCTGGAGTCTCTACTGATACAATCTCCTCGTCGAAGAGTCCTGAATCAATACTTGCTGCCGTGCGACTGTGACTCATAACTGCGAACGCATCCGCATCCTCACGCTTGACTCCCTTGCGAGAACAAATTTCATCCGAGGTTTGCGCCATGAACGAATTACACATACTATCGAGCAGATTAGTAAAGAGATAATCCTCCATCGCCTTAGGAATAACCTCGCCCTCCTGAGGGGGTCTCCCTAACCGGTACGTATCCCTCATACCTCGGAGAACATGCGGCGCTTGGGAGAGATTTTCCATGCCGCCAGCAACAATAGTCTCAGCTTCGCCTAGCATAATCATCTGAGCGCCAGTCACTACTGCTTGTGCACCGCTGCCACATATACGAGATAGAGTAAGCATTGGAACTTCCTGAGGTATACCTGCTCGCAAGCCTGCGTGTCTGCTACCGAAGATTGCTTGATCTGATGTCTGGAGAGCATAGCCCATCACAACATGATCTACAGCATCAGGTGAAGTTCCTGTCTTCTCAAGAGCACCACGGATTGCAATCGCACCAAGTTCTTCGGAACTGACATCCTTCAGTAGGCCACCAGGTGCCCCGTCTCCACGCTTTCCTCCCTGCCACTCACAGAAGGGTGTGCGAGCGCCACCGACAATTACAACATCACGATTCATGATACGACGAACCGACGACGATTCATGAGGGTGACTGTTCAGCCACAACAAAGCGAGAGAGCAATCAATCGGAATCTTCAGATGGATCTGCCACAGTGCCAAGATAAGCCGGGAGATCAACGCCTGCCATCTTCGCCACGTCGTGAATCGGAGGTAGCGACTTTACTAGGCTACTCACGAAGTTCGAGGTAGCGCTTCCATCACCATTATTTCCGCCGCCATCCCATACTGTGACCTTATCGATCTTCATGTTGCGAATAGCTTCAACCTGTGCATTAACCATGGATTCAATCTTCTCGACCATGAGAAGTGTCGATGCGTCACCAGTGCGGCCGCCGGCTGCAGCGATAAGTTTCTCGTAACCAGCTGCCTTTGCATCAAGAACAGCTTGCTGACCCTCGGCTTCGGCCTTGTAACGCATGAGGATAGCATCTGCTTCACCCTTTGCGACACGACGCTGCCGTTCAGCCTCTGCCTCTGCAGCAATCTCGATTTGTTGCTTCGTAATCTGTTCACGAACAATCTCTTCGGCCTTCAAACGCTCTTCTTCTTCGATGAACTTAGCCTTCTGAATCTCTGCTTCAGCAAGGTTCCTTGCAACCATTGCGCGCTTGTTGGCTTCCGCCTCCTGCTCAGCGAGATCTGCATTGGAACGAGCAATGTCTGCACGTGCCGAGTTTTCACCACCCACTGCGATTGCTTCCTGCTCAGAGACATACACACGCCGATCTTGCTCTGCCTGCTTCTTCCCCTTGTCAGACATGGCGACGTTTTGTGCGACCTCGATCTCTTTTGCGCGATCTGCTTTGGACTTACCAATAGCACCGTACTGCTCCTGCTCTGCAACGTCGACACGAGCTTGTTCGACTGCAGTTGCAGCGGCCTTCTTACCGATGCTGTCAATGTAATCTGACTCGTCGGTAATATCGACGATGTTCACGTTAATCAGGCTAAGTCCGACCTTACGCAATTCAATGTCGACGTTGCGCTGAATCTGTGCCATGAAAGAGTCACGGTCCTGGTTAATCTCTTCAATTGTTAGAGTTGCAACGGTAAGACGTAGTTGTCCTAAGATGATATCACGAGCCATCTCCTCGATGGCCTGTGGAGTAAGGCCGAGAAGCCTCTCTGCCGCATTGGTCATGACTGTCTCCTCAGTAGAAACGGCGATTGTGAAAGTGCTGGGAACATTGATTCGGATATTCTGTACAGAAAGTGCATTCCTGAGATCAATATTGATGGTCATAGGCTTAAGATCAAGGTAATCATAGTCCTGAATCAAAGGCCAAACAAGGATGCCTCCACCGTGAATCGGCTTGGAAGAGCGGTCTGCTCCGGTTTTACCGTAAACAACTAGGACCTTGTCGGGCGGACAGCGACGATAACGCTGAGCGAAGAAAATAACCACTGCAATCAGCAAGAGAACGATGGCGAATATGGCCACCATCAGGATTGCTGCGACAGCCTCACCACCGCCGTCATCGGTTTGTGCTGAAACGAGAGGCAAAGTCGCAAGGGCAATCATCAAAGTTAGTCCGCGGACGAAGGATGGGCGGTCCATAGCGCGGAATGATTGGACTAAGATAATCAATTCTTTGATGCTGAAATGATAGGCATCATTCCGATTCATCTGAAGAACGAGCCTTCATCCCAGTAAGTGGTTCAACAATCAAAGTGGTCCCGATACGGTCCACCACTGTGATGTAGGTGCCAGTCGGGATTTCCATATCGCCGTTTGAGGTCGCTTCTAGTGTACGCTCATTACCCTGGAATGTCACTGAGACCTGCCCCGTTCCGGAGACGGGGATTTTCAGGTAAACCGTACCACGTGCTCCAATTGCCTCATCCATGCGTACATTGCCCGAACTCTGCAATCGGATGAAGCCTTGGAACACCTTGGCGACGAGCCACATGGAGAATCCACCCGATATTGAGCCGCCCAAGAGTGCTAAAGTAGTGTTACCATTAGCGGACATGATTGCGAGTCCAATTAGCCCGAACATCATTGTGAATGCACTAATTCCTTGGAATGTCAAAGCCTTGAATGAAAGATCGGCGTCCAAACCTATGTCTGTGCCGAATACGTCACCTGCGACGTCACCAACTGCGCCGCCCACCATCATCAAAACAAACCATACAAGGAATAAGCATCCACCGAGAAAAGCTGCTCCAAAGAACAAGATTTCAATGCCAACGAGGCTTTCAATTCCGAAGAATTCTAGGATTATCGAAAACAACGTCATAAACATCGGGCGGAGATTCTTGGATATGACCGCTTCGCACAATATTCACGAATTCTCAGGGTTCTGAAGGGTATTCGATTCAATCGACCTAACGATGAACCACTGCTCAAGAAGAAGGACTGGCCCTAGGGAACCACCAGTGATTATCGCGGCCAATATCACGCTTCCATTGGATATATCGAAGACAAGCAGAAAAATGAGGATGAAAATAGCCGGGAGAATCAATCGACGAAGGAACACATAGTACCCCCCCATCAAATCGTTAACGGGGCTCATAATTGCGCGATCAACAATGTCGCCGACCATGGGATCCCTCGGTCATAATTGTGTAATGAATCCAAAAATAAGTACGACGACCCAGATGATATTGAGAACAAGGGTAAATCGTGAGTTCGGCGTTTTGATTGGAACTTCGTAGAGTACACCGTCCTCCCCACGAATCAGGGTAGTCCGCTCTGCCTTCTTAGACACGGCGTTGAGCGGAGATGCCTTTTCTTTGCGGAAAAGGAAGAAAACAGCCAGAGCGATGAAACCTCCGCCACTTACGCCAAACAACTGACTCAGAACCTGATATTCGACCGGTAAACCAGTACCAAGGAACAACTGTATCATGCCAAACATGAACCATAACCAAGATGACTGCCCTCTCATCAAGACATAACAGGAACATGTAGGAATTGAATCCTTTGCCATAAGGAGTCATTTTTGAGAACACTCAATTCGGCAAACTCATGAGGAATAGTCGATTGGGAAATTTGTGCTTCAGAGACGAGGGATCAAGGCGGTCATTTCTGCTCTAGAGAATGACGAAGCAACATTGGTCCTTCTAGAACGAGGAAATGAAGACCCTGAATTGGATCTAATCCGAAAATTGTGTAATGAAAAGAACGTGAAAATCGAAGAAGGGAGTCAGACCGATATCTGGAGAATGTCTACTCCTGCAAAAAATGGAGAGCCTGAACATGCAATCGCCTTGGCACTAGTAGGAAGGCAACCCAATCTCTCTCTGATTGATGTATTCGGAAATGGAGGGCTAATCTGGTTACTCGATGGCGTGCAGTACGCTACCAATATGGGATTCTGTATTCGGACCGCGGAAGTTAGTGGCGCCGATGCGGTGCTGATAAGCAACAAAATGAATCATGCCGAAAGAAGTGCAGTAAAGGGGTCCAGCATGAAAGCGACAAGGTTCATCCCGGTACATTACACAGATACGGAAGAAATCCTAAAATTGGCAAGAGAAAATGGATTCCGAATCGTTGTTGCTGAAGATGTAGGCAACATACCACCATGGGAAGCAAATCTTGTAGGAGATCTACTGATTGTAGTCGGAGCAGAACGGGATGGAGTAAGTCAAGAAACACTCGATGCTGCCGATGAGATAGTCAGGCTCCCAATGAATGGATTCATTCCAAGTTACAACCTACAAGTTGCAATGTCATGCTTAGCAATAGAGGCTATTCGTCAACGGAAATAAGATGAAATTCAATTTATTTATCACGAGATATTTCATTCTTCGATTTTCGAAAACCAAGAAGACGTAGTAGGGAACCGGAAATTCCTCTGATTATCCCTGAAAGCAACATTGCAGTCAATGCTACTATCGCCGTCCAACCCCAGATATTTGTTATTGCGATGGTGTCTGTATTCAGTAATATAGTGAGTCCAGTTGCTAAACCCACACCTATTGAGGTCTGGATTCTAAGGCTCTTAGGGACCGTAAGAAAGGTACGTGAAATCGCTAATCTATGAAGTATGTAGTAGCACCAGAAACAAGTCCCTACAGACCATGTGATCAAATTAACCGGCATACCTGCCAAAATTTGTGAGTTCGCCTCGAAATAATAGTCCGCGCCAGCTAGTATTGCTGCGAACACAACTGTGACTCCAAGAGTTTGCAGGATATCATTAACGGAACGTGAAAGTTCTGTACTCAAAGTACCCTTTGATTCACCTGATTGGACAATTGTTTCCGGAGTATTATCTTGAGATTTAATTAACGATGAATTATTACCAGAATTAGATACAAGATACTCATATTCATCACGAGAAATTGTGACTAAATCCTCAGAATTACTCGACATAAAATCCGAGATAGGAGGGATCAACGAGATTTCTTTCAATGTATTAACAAGTTCCTTTTCACGTGCATCATCTGCCTCGGCCCTTGCTACCTTTGCTTCTGCAACCTTATACTTGAATTCCTCGCGCTTTTTGCCAACTGTGGTCGAAAATTTCGAGGGGATTTGTTTGACTTCATCACCGACATGTCTAGCGCCTGACACGATATCTTTAGCGAGATCAGAATCTGCTATAGTATTGCCAAATTCACCAGTCTTCTTGGCTGCTAATTTCGAGGCATTTCCTACCTTCTGCCCTACATCCTTGATTCTGTCCTTCAGAGCACCCGAATAGCCGACTCTATTGTCGGGTTCTGAGTCTCCGAGTTCGCCTGCCATGATTCGGTGACTGGACACTAGCCTTCAAATTCATTCCTGAATATCCAGTCAATCTCAATATTATTCGTCCGAATTTTCCATGTCAAGGCGCTTGGCCTGACGTTCATAGTAAGCCTCTTTCAGAGAGAGGAATTGATCCATGAACTTCTGATAAGCCTCCTTCTCCTTTGCATAAAGAGGGCCGCCTCTAGCTTCTCTGTCACTACGTACAACAACCCAGGCTGAAAGCAAGGAAAGTGCATACAATGGAGCAAGTAGAGTCAGCGCATTGGCCTCCATTGTCCAGGTCCCGTACCGGGTAGGAATCTCAAGTGCAAGAAGGAAATGGGTCCCAACGGTAAGGGGCCATAGAATCATGGAAACAAGTAGGAATACGCCTTCGTAAAATAATTCCATTGGGCGACGACGACGAGGGGGCATCGGCCGAGTGACTGCGAACTGGTCCATTTGACTCATGCTATAATTACGAGTATCCCCAATTAACTCTTCTTCTGATTCACTATCGATATGGATTATTCCTACAACCTCATTATTTGGCAACAATCCAAGTTCATACGTAGCCATCCAAGGCACAGCAGCAGTTACCAAGAAAGGAATCGAACTTATCGCATCAATTAGTGGATGGCCGTAGTCTAAAACTCCCTCAATATAACCAGCATTAATTGCTACAATGGTCCTAAACAAAATCGAGAATGGGATAGTAAATAACATCACATAAAATGTCCATTTAGCACGCCTTGTTAGCATCCAATAAGCTGCGAGAAAGAACGCTACAGCAACCTCGATTCGAAGAATGAAATATGTAGTATCAGTCATTCCCCCATAGCCCATGTGGAATCGTTCGGCATACCAAATTATAGCTGACCCGAATTGTCCGAATACATCAGATAAAACACCTCCGAAAACTCCGATTATCGTGAGTCCAAGGAGCAAATATATGCTTGCTAAAAATCTAGAAATTAGCCCATATATCAGCGACTTTCTCAGTTTAGATTCACCAATATTTGCATCCTGAAATATTCCACTCTCGCCATCAAGATCAGGCAATACAGATGAATCTAAAATTGCAGATTTATCAACTAAGATAACATCCCTTTCTTGTTCAACATCATTGGTTGATTCATCTGATTGATTGTGGTTTTCATGAGAATTATTCATGGCCTGATTCAGACGCTCGATTAATTCCGATTTTTTGCCACTGACCTTTAGACCCAAATCAGATAATCTGGATTTTAATTCAACTACAGTGAATGACTTGGATTCTTCGATTTGATTGGATTCTGTAATCGGAATCAATTCAGTAGAACCTATGTCCATAGTAAGTTTCTGTTCACGAATATCATCTTCTTTAGCCTTCGCCGCCTTTGCTTCCTTGCGCCGTTCCTTGAACTCTCCTCGTTTTTTGCCCATAGTATCGGATACCTTCGCAGAAGCACCTTTGACATCTTCACTAACCTGCTTGGCTCCCGCTGCGATATCCTTTACGACACTAGATTCAGCAATGGCCGAACCCAGTTCGCTTGTTTTCTTGGCTGCCTTCTTTGAGGCTTCACCAACCTTCTGTCCGGCATCCTTCAATCGATCCTTGATGGCATCCATCCGACTCTCGCCGACCGGAGATTCAGCCTCTTCGGAATCCTTTGCCATATGCAGCCATCCTGAACATGATTCTTCAATCTCTTCCCTGTAATTTAGGCCGCAAGCCACGAAGCATGGCAACAAAGAGGAGGACTAAAGGTGCAAGTGGAGAAGCAGGAAGGAACGATTCAGGATAAGCTTCCGCCCATTCGTCGTAAAATGCAGCATCAAGGTCAATCGTCGAATTTGTAGTAACACGTACTAAATCACCACCACTCAGATATCCGTCCTCATCAAGGTCGATATGATCGAATGTCCACGAATCCCCATTGGAGTCAGAGGTCTCTAAGTGACCGGATTCCAACGGGAAAATGTGCTCAATGACTAGGGCACCTTCCGAGTCACGTGCCCCGGCATGTAATTCCATCTCATTGACATCTACCTCCCAACGGAAGCCGTCAGCGATTGTGTATTCCCAGATACGATACCCATCGACAACATCCAATCGAATCTGGCCCGATATAGGTGCAGGCATTCGCTCCATCTCGACATCGGGGATCGATATTGAAGCCGCGTCACCAGTCACTACTTCCAGTACCGTTGAAGATAGCCCATCTAAGGAATAAGACTCGGCTTTGACAAGAACAGGAGGTGAGCCCCTGAGTTCGAGAATAAGTTGGTGTGACGCATTATCAGTTACAGCTACCATCTGCTCAACCGAGGGGTCCCAAGTTACACGCCAATCCAACGAGGGAAATTCAGTGGAATCCATCGGTAGTGACGGACCAGGAGAAGGAATACCTTGACTTCCGAAAGTGGAGTCTAGGCCTACGAGGGGGTCGAAGGAATGCGATACTGAATCTCGACCTACGTACCATTCATCTGCGATACGTACGTGAAATTCACCTTCACTCTCGAAAAGATCGAAATCAAGTGTTTCGTTACCAACTTGACTGTACATACTCACTTGACTGATACCCACATTGTAATCAACGCCTACTACAACCCTTGAGGCGACTTGGTCCAGTTGATCCTCGATAATGATACGATAGGCGCCCTCCCCATCAACAGTACGGATAAGGTCCCAAGCATCCCCATTATCAATGGCAATATCGAACAACACCTCGCCATCTTCTGCCTCTGCGAAATCCTCTGCGGATAAGCATCCAGCCAAGATACTGAGCAGCAAGAATAGCAGCACGACCACAGGACGCATGACAGATCCCTGTAGCGGGAATGAATCAACCCATCGCCCCGCAGTCTGACTCTGACGCGATGCGAACGGGAATAAGGACTGACGCATTCCGAGAGATGAGGGGAGAGGATGAGCGCAGATATCCTCGTGGTCTACAAGAAGAACTTCGAAGCGGTTCATGACCGCTCGATGATTGCGATTGAAGCAGCCCTTGAACGTGCTGTTCAGGAGAAAAAACTCCGCGTAGACATCACCGCTCGAGAGAAGGTACGACGTTCCGACTTCATCGGTCGCGACCTAGTCATAGTGATTGGCGGCGATGGAACTCTGACCTCGATTGCCCACTCCGTCGATGCCGACACTCCAGTCATGGGAGTCAATAGCCACCCTATTGAGGAGGACTCTGAAGGATCTGTCGGGTTCTTCATGGGCAGTGATCCAAACCGGTTTGAAGAGGACCTCAAGCAAGCTCTCGAGGGTACGGCACGTGTCAACATATTACCTCGCCTCCAGGCTGAAATCGTGACGACATCTGGGAATGTAATCCGTTGTGATCCCGCGCTGAATGACCTTCTTGTTGCGAATACGCATCAGTATCAACCATCTAGATACCGTTTACAGCGAGGCAAGGGGGAAGGAGCCATTGATATCATCCAACAATCCTCAGGAATGCTGTTCTCCACATCATCTGGACGTGGAGCATGGTTCCAACATTCCTTCGACCTTAGTGGATTTGAACCGGCAGATGGTGAAGCAGCCACACACTATCTCGTCGGTCCCCGCGAATTACCAAGCGACTGGAGATATACGAATCCCGATTGGTCTTGGACGAATCAACCGACTGTTCTGATTTCAGATATGCACAGAGGATACGTTGTATCCGATGGATGGGACGAATACCACTTCACACGAGGAGCAACAATCACGGTAAGCATCGATGGCCCTCCTCTGCGATTGTTAACATTCAGAGATTGGTTAGTTGATTCTACCAATTGATGAATCGTACAAAAAAAAGGTGGAAGACAGGGTGGCCGAAGCCACCCTGCCCCCCGGTTTCCGAGTTTCGTAGGAGGTGAT
>DAFJ01000024.1 GCA_002497905.1 Euryarchaeota archaeon UBA251 | reverse complement strand
TAGCCGAATCTGATCCGGAACGAACCTTTCTCATCACTCACAGCTATGCATCTGGGGCCGGATTTGAAACGGGATTCAAGATGCCTACTTTACCTCCGAACGCAATCCAAGTGGAAGACGGGCAGAAATATCATCTGAAACCTGGAAACATCATACTGGATGATGGAAACGTGAAGATTTAAACACCCTAAGATACAGAAAAATATGGTTTTCTTTCATTTCTTAATGGGCAGAATTAAGTCATTGACGCGGGTGTGAAGCAAGTCCCTTTGCCCTATCCCGGGACCACCCGTGGACATGTGCTTGGATTTGGAGTGATTGAAATGACGAACATCTTTGAAGCGGCGAGTCGTTCAAACTCAATGTTCTCAGATCGTCGAGTCTTTGACCCTCGCCACTCTCCTTCTGCCCTCTGTCATCGAGATGCACAAGTACACGCCATGGTACTCAACCTCGCGGATGCTCTTGAAGGTCACATCCCGGGTAACATGATTCTCTACGGCCCGACAGGTGCGGGGAAGACTGCAGCCGCCCGATTCGTAATCCAGCAACTTGAGGAACGGGCAGAAGCAATCGGTAGTAGTGTGACATCACATGAGGTGAATGCCCAGCATACTAACACTCGATATAGGGTACTGCACAGTATCGCCACCCGACTCAGGGAGAAGGGCGACGTCACTATTCCATTCACTGGATGGCCTGCAGACAGGGTCCTTGAGGAAACAGTTCGTCGCATGGATCGCCGATCAGGAGTCCATGTCATTGTTCTCGACGAAATGGATCGCCTTGCAGCACAATCCGAGGAACAATTGCTCTACGACCTAACCACTCTGAACGTACTCCTGAGTACGGCAAGAGCCTCAATTATTGGAATCAGTAACGACTTCTCTTTTACCGACTCACTGACCGGCCCCATACGTTCTCGACTTGCAGCAGAAGACATTGTGTTCATACCCTACACTGCTGACCAAGTCAATGACATTCTAATCAACCGAGCAAAAGATGGTCTTCGCGAAGGAACCTGGGATGAATCTGGAATTAGGCTGTGTGCTGACCTAGTTGCTAAGGAACATGGTGATGCAAGGAGGGCAATCGATCTTCTTCGCGTATCCGCACAACGAGCGGAGATTGGTGATGCGAACAGCATCAATATCGAACATGTAATCAGCGCTCAAGCCCAAATGGAACAGGATCGCGCCATAACGCTCATGCAAGGCCTTCCTGAGCACCAGAAATTGATCCTGATGTCTATCCTCATCAATCAGAGAAACGGTGTCCATACCCAAAATAGTGGAACAATCTGGGAAACCTACACTCAAGCTTGCTCCCGCGCGGGCTTCAGACCATTGACATCACGGCGAGTATCAACAATCATCAACGAGTTTGATTCGGCTGGCCTGGCACATGTAAGAAACGTCTTCCTAGGCCGCCATGGAAGAACGAAGCATGTGTATAGCCTCATCCCAAAGGGAATCGATGCAATACAGATCCTAGCCCAAGATAATCCTGGCCTCGAAGCGGCATCTAAGGGAGCCTACAAACTCCAGAAAAGGCTTGGATAAGGCGCGGTCTCATCCGGCAACGGTTAAGACGACCTCTCCGGTCGAACGGTCATGGCGGATGATGCGGTCGACGAGGTTAACCCCTCCTTCATTCCAGAATCGCCCACCCTTGGGCGCATTCTGACGAGTATAGGTATCTGGGCTCTGCTCGTCGATGTGATTAATGTCCTGTATGGTGCATACGCTGCGGGACAGAAGGTTGTCTGGGCTGGCTTCCTCACGTATGGATACCTTGCAGACAACACACACGTAACTCACGATGGAGTTGTCTTCAGTTCAGGTGACATGGTGTTTACCGCCATGGCTCTCGCCTGCCTCGGTCTTGGATTCATGATTCTGCAATCTACTGAGGAAAATGGGTTTGTTGGATGGTTGCAAAGTTTCCTTACCCTCGACCGCTGGACACCTTTCTTTGACGCAAGTAATGGGACCAACAAGATGATTGGTAACTGGATGACCTTGATTGGACTCATCTTCTATTTCGGATGGTCTGGAATGAACATGACTTGGGTCGACCCTGGTGTGTACGCAATTACCATCCCCCTAATCGGGTTCGGCATCATGCTTCCACACCTCGATTCTGATGCAGAAGATGCTTGATTATCGGTGTCCTGCGCGACCAAGAATTGCATCTATGATGCCTTGTCCAACTCCTAGCCAGATAGCGCCACTCCATAGGATTCGAATTCGTGACCAAGGTACAGCAAACATGGTAATTTCCACGAATATACCCAATAGAGCAATGGTTGGGTAATCGTAGCAAAGCAATTTGACAGCAAGTGACCATAACCCCAACATAGGAAGTATGAGGGATATGATAGCACCATCTGAGATGAAATCATGATTCATCGTCAATTGTTCAGGTGTCTTAACTCCACGAAACCCATATCGTCGAACAATTCTGAAATGAGCACGAGCATCTCGATATCTCTTCTTGAGGAATCGTAAGAGGCCCTCCTCTGCCACATGTTGGACCGTCGCTTCAGAGACATAGAGAATGGTTCCTCCATTCTGGATCATCCGGATACTGACCTCCATATCTTCTGCATGAAACCAATCAGGTGAAAAACCACCAATTGAACGAAGCATATCAGCACGAAACATGGAACATGGGCCATTGGCAAGTAACACAATTTTATCTCGACTCGCATACTTCTTTGCGATGGCCTCTGAACGAAGACGAGAAATTCGACTTGATCCCGGAGCGAATACAGTCCGACCCGTCAAAGCGACAACATTCTCACCTTCTAGGCTAGGCAAGTGGGTAAGCATCGTACTAATCCAGTTATGATCCGGACGGCAATCGATATCGGTAATCGCAATCCACTCACCAGCGGCCTCGTTCACAGCACGATTACGACCGGCTGATAGGCCTACTCTTCCTTGACTACGAACAAGAAGTTCGAGGTCACTATCCAGTGGTGGTATGAATGACTGCATCCGTTCCAATGTTGCATCATTTGAACCGTCATCCACGGCTATGATCTGTAATGGCCGGTAATCCTGAGCACAGAGCGAGGAAAGACAATCATCCACCCAATCTTCAGCATCACGTGCACATACGGTGATAGTGATGAGCATCACTTCGACTCCGTTGACTGAAACGCATCAAGAAAACGGCGAGCCCTAGATTTGGCGGCTAAATCCACACGACGGACGACGATCCCCTCTCCTGGCTGACCATACATGATGACTGTACCTAGGGGACAGATTAGAATCAAAGGAATCGGAGAAAGATCCTCCTCTCCTTCAACATCGATAACCGTGGGTCCATCCCAATGCATGGCATCTCGACAAGCTTCGTACATAGATCGCGTTAGCGTTCCTGCTGGGTTGACCGCATGGAAGCGTTTAGACTCATCAAGAGTAATCCGAGATGATGGACTCCATTCCTGCCTTTTCGTACAACCGTCAATGACTGCAACACGCGGGATATGACCACTCTCTTCGAGAGAAAGAACGGTGACATCCCCAACTGCGATAATCATGGATTTATCCTTCACAGTTGAAAGAGCGGATTCAAGGGCGATGGATGGATTATCCTCTGGACCCTTGTGCAACGTTCCCAAAGGTTGCTTCAACTCCTCATCAAGGACTGCAGGCATATAACGAACAGTATCGAAATCCGATGCCTGAATCCAGAGAGTCCCAGATGGTGATACTATACCGCTCCTAATTCGTGATGATGAAAGGATCTCCCCTGCTTCATCGATGAAATGTGCCACAACCACAATTTCCAATGGTTTCAATGCCGCTTCAAGACGCATCTCGTTGATTCGCTCACAACCATCTAGTGTCTCAGAGGTGCAACCAATGACTACACAATCTTCCCGATGTGGTGCAGGTCCGAATGGATCATCTAACATGTGTACTGAAGCTTGAACTCCAGTCTGTTCAATAAATGTAGAAAGTGATTCAAAGCGCTGGTCGTAAGATTGGACCTGATTTCCCTTTGCTGAAGCCATACTGTCTGAAGTCACATGAATCTCAAGATTATCGCAGCGAGCGGCGACCTCTTCAATCAGGCGATGATGGCCTACATGGAGGCGATCGAACGTTCCACCAAGAAGGCCAATCCGTTCGCTCATGGCCTTAGGTAGAGGAGGAGTGAATTGAAACATCCGACAGAGTCTGTGTCCCGGGGCGTAACTTCCCGCTTCATCGCCGTAGCTCACGGGCCTGACCCTGCCCCAGGACGTCTGTCGGACGGATTGGTTGTCCCATGAATCATCCCATTCGGTCAACCGGGGACCCATAGTCCGTCCAGCCGTCGTTTGCCTCACGGATCATCCCAGATGGTCCCCGTGAACTTCGATCGACGGCGAATCCCCGAACGTGGTACCGAACGTCATCCTTCCTTCCGGCGAGGGAGGTCGTCAGCACGGTGTTGCAGTCGGGGCAAGCATACTCCGACTCCGTTCCGTTATCAAGTCACCGATACGGTATCTGAGGGATTCCGGCGGACATTCTACCAAGTAATTGCATAATTGCAGGAGAACCATCAACATCGATTAGATGATGAGAAGAAGGCCACTGCTCTACTGGGCGACAAAGCCAACCTACGTGACGATGTGTAGAGCCTGGACGAGGGGGGCGGTCCGCCCTCATATCCTCGATAGCTTGAGCCGCATCGATCAAGGAATCCTGTACCGCTTCATCGAAGCGCGTAGACGATAGTAGGCGTCGAATTCTATCTGAAAGGCTTGGACGAAAACCTGGATGGATTCCCGGAGGAGCAAGGGGCAAAGCAATCTCAGAATCGAGGGGCTGGAAGAGAAGAGCCGGCCAAGGAGCTGGATTACATGACAGTTCTGAACGACCAGCCCCACTCTCGGTAAGAATTGTGAGAACCTCGGCAGCGTGTGATGACCACCATGACCATGGTAAATGCTGGATAATGCGTATGATATCCCTTGTATCAGGTGCAGAACCAAATTCATTCCAATGCATTAACAACCTCCATGTCTGTAAATCATGGTTGACTGGAAGAGTGTAGGATCTACGAATAAGAGATTCAGAGATTATCTCGATACCTCCCTTGCGAGATTCGGGATACATCGATAGCAGATAGGCAATACCTGACAAAGTACCAGAACAACGAATGGGTGGAGATTTAATCCAAGCATCGATCCCCCATCGAAGCAAATCAGCGACTTCATTATTCGTTAACCATTGAGCGATTGATAGAAGGCATCCTGACGCCCAAGAACGCGTCATCTCATCCTCCGCATACAACGCAATTCGACGCATAATGCTGCGCTTCTCATCATCGACGATGAGAACTTCATTGAGATGTTGATCAAGAGCAAACCTCCACTCATCCGAAGTAATCCAGATAATCTCAGGAATACGTGAGATTGGAACCTGATTTACTGCAAGTAGACTTGACCAGTGATTTTCCATGCGATCATGAGTTCTCTGCCAACGGTCAATCCGGTTCACATCACTCGATGCAATCCATGCTGCCAATGGGTTAACCCGTTCTATCGAATTAGCGAATTTTTCGTCTCCATCACCATGAATGGAACAAGCATACAGGATTTGCTCCTCAAGAGTATCCTCAATCAATGGAGGACGCATGGATGTAGTGAAGGAAGTTGACATATCATCGAGTTCCTCGGGACTATCTGGGACACTCCATCCAAGAGGTGGCCTAAACAAGGAGGGTGCACCATATCCAATATGCACGATACCTTCGGTTCCATCGGAACGAATCCAGCGGAGATCTGGGAGACGATGGATGGGGTGATGTTCGAGACGATCGCCGCGTGTCATTTGGATTGTGGACCACGGTGCGATGAGAAGTCGTAAGTCCTCAGAACGATGAATCCTACGAGAAAGTACATCTGGCAAAGGAGTTGGAACGTCAAGGACTAATGGCATCGAAATCGGTCGATTCAGAGCCCAGATAAGTAGAGACTGAATGCCAGTCGCTGAAAGATCGTTAATCGTAACGTAATCATAATCCCATTCCTCTGTGAATTCTCGCCCTCCAAAGTCATCTTTGAATCTACGAAGAGTCGCATCTGATACTCGACGGGCTCTACCGCCGGTACGACCACGCAGGATGTGTTCTTGAAGCGCAACAAGTCGAGAGGAACGGACCTGAGGTCGGAGGCGAGGATGTACAATTTCTATCCAATCGGTTAGAATTCCGAGGGGCAAAGGTGTGCTTTCCCTCTGAAGTATTCGACGACGGCCGATTGAAAATGCACCACCAGTACTTGCAATCTGAATAAGTTGCATGGACACCTCATCAGAAGCTACTTGACTAACTACAGAGTTTACTGACATCGCAGGAGGGCCGTCGCGCCCTACTCTTCCTAACTGCCAAGCAGATGGGTCGGCGGACAGTGGATGTTCCTGATCGTAAGATCCAGTATCTATTTCCACCCAACGGTTCAATGCAATACGATTGATGACAGCATCGTCTAACAATCGAATCCGCAACAGACCGAAACGAGCATCCAACCAACCTTCCAAGCGTTCAGGATTGGACTCAAAATGAGCATCCAACCTCTCAAACATCTGATTGTAATGGCGTGAACTCCTTTCACGGGTTTCCGCGATTGTCCATGTACCATCAATCAATGGAAGGTGTACAACCGAAGATTCGACACGATCAGAGAGAAGAAGGAGAGCATCCCGGCCAAGAATAGAGATGACTGCACATGATTTTGGTTTCTGTTCCTCGAACAAAACTTCAGTAATCCGTGAAAGCTCATCTGACTCCAACATACTGAATCCAGAGGCAGTTAATGCAAGAGATGCTCCTCTACTTCCAGGAGCATCCGTTAGTTCAATGAGTCCTTCCTGACGCATCCGCTTGAGTTCCGTCGACACGTGAGGAACATGAAGACCGGCTCGCTGGGCAATCTCAGTCACTGTCCCGGACTCAACAGCGAGTTGAATGAGGATAAGTCGACGATGTCGACCCCGAATCCTCGCGACCTTGATCGGATTCGCCATTGTGTACTCAGAAGCGTCTGAACCACATTCATATTTCAATCTTGATATATTTCTTATTTAACAACTGTTTAAGTTACAATTTGTTACATAAAACGGAGTAGGTGCGCTAAATGTTAGCATGAACTAATCGTTAAATCAGAAAAATAAGGTATTTTCTGCGACGAATGTGTAACTATCTTCCAGAATGGCGGCGGTCATTTGATAACCCCCCCGACCATGGCGCTTACATCGGCTGGAGTTGTACATTGCGACGATTGTGCCGGTAGAGACCTGGAGGCCCGGAAATGAGCGAGAATCTTAGAATTCTAATTCGATCCTACCTCCAGAATAAACCTCGGAATACGTCCGAGATTGCAGAGCACGCACACGCTAATGGCAATAGTGCGAGCCTAGAGGAGATTGAGAAGATGCTTCGAGCTGATTCTCAGGTCGTCCGTGTCGATCTCGTACGTAGGAGTGGTGTGCTCTCTTCCGGCTACAGAATCTGCGAATGGGCCTCTGTCGATTGGATGACCAATAGGAGGGAACAACAATGAGAACTACAAGACTACGAGAACGCATCAAGAGATTCCTCGCCGAAAAGGGCGAGGCTAACACAACTGAAATCCTCGAGCACGTGAATACCACGACTCGACACGGAACCACCCCTCAGCAATTGGGGAATGTTCTGTCCAAGGACAAGGACATCGAGAAGGTCTCGACTACGAAGCGCGGTGGAGCACTCTCCGGCCGATACGACATTTGTGTCTGGCGCTTGCGTGAGCAGGCTGGCGAACTTTGATCACTGGGTCGCCAACATCCTGTTCAAAGCAATCGAGGCATTCTTCGCCGTTCTATCATCGACTGCGATAACATTCCGATTGAAATCCCCTCTGAGGATTGCCTCAAGTTGCTCTGCTAAGAATCGAGGATGGATCATGTACATTGTTGAACAAGGACATATTGAATCATCAAGGCAGATAATCGATTTATCTTGATACTGTTCATCTAATCTCTCAACAAGATTGACCTCTGTACCTACGCCGATAATAGATCCAGAAGGTGCAGCATCACAATATCTCCGAATATAGTCTGTGGAACCGTTAGCATCGGCGGCATCGACAACCTCACGACTACACTCAGGATGGACTACGATTTGTGCATCAGAATGAGTCATACGCAATCGGTCAATCTGATCCACTGTAAACCTCTGATGCACGGAACAGTACCCATGCCATAGGATGAATCGAGCCGCTTGGATACTGTCATCATCCCATATTTCCCCGGGGGTCCACACTGCCATATCCGGCTCATCGAAGCCCATACTAAGTGCAGTATTCCTGCCAAGGTGTTGATCAGGGAAGAAGAGAACCTTGCCTTGACCTCCTGCTCGTTCAAGCGCCCACTCAAGCACGCCACGCGCATTTGTAGAGGTACATACAATCCCTCCATGCTTACCTACGAAGGACTTGAGGGCAGCGGAACTGTTCATGTATGTCACAGGAACAAGGAATGCATCTTCCTCCTTAGCAACCTGATCTGGATCCTCTCGATTCGCTGGATCAGACAAACCGAACTCATCGATTAGTGTCGCCCAGCACTCTTCGACATCGGGTACATTCGCCATATCCGCCATAGAGCACCCCGCCCTCGTAGTAGGCATGCTCACTATCTGAGTGGAATCTGTCAGTATATCTGCTGACTCGGCCATGAAATGGACGCCGCAGAACACAATATGATCCGCAGTACTATCTGCAGCGAGCCGAGAGAGGCTAAAGGAATCCCCCGTAGCATCAGCATGTTCGATTATTGAATCGCGCTGATAATGATGGCCGAGAATCAATACTCGATCTTTCAAGGCAGCTTTCGCCGCAATAATCCGCTGACGATGATTCTCTTCATCAGGATCGAATGCGCAGGAGGCCACAGGGAGTCCGACACTCATTTCGAACATGCGTCATTCCCGGTGCATTTGAATCCATCTTCTTCACCGTGGAGTCATGGGGGCGGGCATGCCGTGGTCTGAAGGACCCCTTATTCATGAAGGCGCAGAGGGGCTTGTCCACCTCGGACAATGGTTCGATGAAGAGGCCGTGATGAAAGTTAGGCGGCCACGAGGATATCGAGATCCAAGTCTGGATCGTGCGCTGACCAAAACACGCATCCTCAGCGAATTGCGAATCCTCCGCCAAATGCACCACATTGGAATGAATACTCCACTAATCCTCGATGCAGATATCGATACAGGAACTATCATCATGACGCGTATTCCCGGCCTCCCGCTGTTTGAGCACTTACGCTCTTCCATTATGTCTGAATCTTCTACGAAAGATGTTTTGCGCTCAGTAGGGGCAAACATCCGGCGACTACACCTCAATGGTGCATCTCATGGAGACCTAACCACGCACAACATCATGTGGGATGAGAAGGAAGGAGTTGGGCTAATTGATTTCGGACTCGGTCGCCTCTCACCTGAAATTGAAGCTCTCGGACAGGATATTCAAGTTCTAAACGAATGCCTCAGTGCTAGTCACCCCGATCATCCATACGCCCTCGAGGAGGTTTTGACTGGTTACGCTGATCAACAAGACAGTGGTGAACCATCTGCGAGTGAGGTCATCGAACGGTTCAACCAGATCAGGGGGCGGGTTCGATACCATGGTTGAGATGAAGAGAATTCTTTTCCTAACCTCTAACGAAGGTAAGTTACGAGAAGCGAAGCATGCCCTTGAACCATGGGGATACGAAATTGTCTCCATCGTAGGCGGTACCAATAAGGTACAACTTGTCGAAGTACAAGCTAGGGACCTAGTTACCGTTGCTCTGAGCAAAATCGAGCAAGCCGAATCTTATGTTGAAAATGCGCACCAAATAGACGGTGTAATGGTCGAAGATGCCGGATTTTTCATCGATGCGCATCCTAATTTCCCAGGAGTATATTCTGCCCATATACTCGAAAGTCTAGGCCTTGAAGGGATTCTTCGATTAATGCGTGGACGGAGAGAACGTGGTGCTGAGTTCCAATCTACAATTGTGCTCCAAATCGAATCAGAGAGGTTTGTAGCCCAGGGTAGCTGCCGTGGCCGGCTTTCGGAAGAAATTCGAGGAGACGGAGGATTTGGCTACGACCCCTTATTCATCCCCGAAGATGGAGATGGGCGGACATTTGCAGAAATGTCCATCGATGAAAAGAAGGCTCTTTCCCACCGTGGCCATGCAATGGCACGACTGGTGACACTGCTGGAAGACCGAGGATGAAGCACCAACCTCAATACACGTGACCTTGTGGCCTAGAAAAGGTGGAACAATGGCATCCTTCTTCCGATTGGTGCTCTGGACGAGTCTTCTCATTGGAGTCCTCGGTCTGCTCTCCATTGATCTCACCCTAAATGGCGAGATGACATACGCTGGAATACTGCTCATCTTGCTTGCATATCTGATGTTCTCTGGTGGAGAACCCGCTCCCCAACCACGGAAATCAATGTCCAAGACGCGAAGCGAAGATGAAGAAGTCAATGACGAAGAGCTTCCTGATTCGATTGAACCAGAGGTTCCCATCAAGCGTACTAGGGGTGTTGATGTGGTCACGGAGCAGGAAGAAAACTCTGACGAGGAGGCTTTTGTCGAGGTTCAAGCAATTGTCGAAGACGTGGTTGAGGCACAGGAATATGTGGTCGAAATTGATGCTCAATCAATGCTTGAAACCGAGATCGATACAGTCGTCGAGACCCGGCGAACCACTCAGGATGAAATCCGTATTGAAGTCGAAAAACGCAGAAGGAAGCAGTTAGCGAAAATTAGAGGGGATACCCTTCGTTCTAGATATATTCGAACTGGAAATGAGGAACTTCGCGATTTGATTAAGCAACCTGGAAACACATTGCAAATCATCGATGAACCAGAATCTCCCAAGCCAGGTCACCCATATGGTCGAATCCTTATCCAAATCGATGAAAACCGTGTAATCAAACTAAGAATCCCTCTAGATGAAGGGCTCCGAGCTGCTGAAGAGGAACCTGCTCTAGATTTTGGAGGCTTGCCTCCACCACCCTTGCCTGGCGAGGGAGGACTCCCCCTACCTCCTCCTCCAGGTGATATGGACCTGCCACCACCCCCTGAATGAGGGTGGATTACTGGATCTTTTCAAACCATGATGCTATGTATCGAATGCGCTTCCACCCCCTTATGGTCAAGAAACCTGACATCGATGAACTGACGGTTGAAGAAGTCATTTCTGGAACTGGGGTTGTTGTTATTGCAACTGTAAATCGGCCGGAGAAACTGAATGCTCTAAATCATGAAGTCAAGGAGGCAATCAAAGAACTCGCTACTTGGGCAGATGATGCAGACCATGTCCGTGTCATCATTTTCCAAGGTGCAAAGCCAGGACCAGCTCCGGAAGGTAAACGTCCCAAACCACATGCCTTCGTCGCAGGAGCCGATGTCTCTGACTTCAAAGGAAAAGACAGTGCAACAATACGTCCTGAGTTTGAAGATAATGTCTGGGAAGCTGTCTGGAATATCTCAAAACCAACTATCGCACTAATTGATGGATACGCTCTCGGCGGTGGAAGCGAGCTAGCCATATCCTGTGACATCAGGATTGCTACCCCTCGCTCCATGTTTGGCACTCCCGAGATTAATCTCGGCCTAATTCCCGGAGGCGGAGGAACGCAGCGACTTACCTGGCTCATCGGTTACGGCCGTGCAATGGAGATGGTGATGGGGGGAGGCATGATTGATGCAGAAGAAGCCCATCGTATTGGACTCGTCAATCACGTGATTGAGCCTGATTCACTAATGGATAAAGGGATGGAACTCGCAGAGAATCTGGCTTCCAAATCCCCACTAACAGTCCAAGTGGCCAAGCGTGCTGTGAGGGCCGCCCTTGATCATCCAATCTCAGATGGTGTTCTGTTAGAGCACAACATGTTCGTAGATCTCTTCGACACAAAAGACAAAGATATCGGGGTAAATGCCTTCCTTGAACGCAGTACCCCGGAGTGGACTGGAGAGTGACTCAGTGTCCGAGACTTTGGTCGAGGCACAGGGTCTCGCTAAGAGATTCGGTGATTTCGTCGCCCTACAACCCCTCGATGTCAAAGTCAAATCAGGTGAATTCTTCGGGGTCTTCGGTCCAAATGGAGCAGGGAAGTCCACCTTCATTCGTCTGCTCACGGGTCAGCTTTCACCTACAGAAGGAGAAGCTAAGATTCTCGGTATCGACGTAGGAGATAAACCGCGACTTGTCAAGGCTAATATTGGAATCGTCCCTGAATCTGAATCTCCTCCATCCTACCTCACTGCGGCTGAATTTCTCGAATTTGTTGCACGTCTCAGGCGTGTCGACAATCTATCAGAAAAGGTAGCATACTGGCTTGATTGGTTTGGCATGACTGACAAACGAACGACGCTATGCAAGGATCTGAGCAAAGGTCAACGACAGAAGGTCATGCTAGCCTCGGCCTTCATACATGAGCCTCGATTATTGTTCCTCGATGAGCCATTCGTGAACCTTGACCCCATCTATCAAAGAAAATGTCGTGAACTCCTACTCGAACACGTAGGTAATGGAGGAACTATTTTCCTCTGCTCCCACATCCTCGAAATCGCCGAACGACTCTGTACGCGGGTAGCAGTTATTGATCACGGACGGGTTCTTGCAGCGGGACGACTCTCAGATCTAAGAGATACCAATGAAGAAACCTTGGAGGACATCTTCATCCGCCTCGTAGGACGCTCCATAGAAGATATTGAAGCTGAATCCGATGGCTTGACCGAAGAGGAGTGAAAGCCGTGTCGGCTCGTCGGGATGAGGCACATTTCCTCGATGCTTTTCCGATTACTTTCTGGATGATGTTCAAGGAGGAATGGCGACAGAATGTTGACTTTGCCAAGAGTCGGCGTATCCTCCTTTTCCCCGCTCTTCTTGCTGTCGTTGCGATGGCGGTTACAATTGGACTCCGATTCCTGACTGGAGATGGAGTTGTAGGGGCCAATGCCGACGAACTCGCTCGAGAAACTTTCACCTTTGACGAATTAAGGCAAGGTATCCACCTCATGGTGTTCTTGTTCTCAATGGGCATGGGAAGTTTCGCCTTTCTCGGACAATCTATAGTATCCCAACGAGGTGGTGGGAAAAATTTCCTCCTAGCATCACCAGCTATGTTACCCATTGACCTGCAAACCACCTACCTCGCATACTATCTCAAGGAAGTTGCATTCTACATTGTACTAATTCTGACGCCAGTAACAATTGGGATGGGGTTAGGAATCCTGTCACAATCTTTCCTAGGTATCTCGACGCCACTCCTGTGGTCGTCGCTTCTACCATTCCTGTTATGTGTATCACTAACGATGGCACAGGGAATTGCACTATCCTTCTTCGGCTCGACATTGATATCCCGCGGACAACCTTTCACATTCGGCATCCCAATACTAGCAGCGCTCCTTGGAGTCACTGTTTACATTGACATCATTCCAATCGACCGTGTAGTACTCGGCCTCTACGCTCATGCTACCGCCATTTTCTGGTGGACGCCTCTTGGTTTCCTAACTTGTATCATCGTTGCATGGCTTGCCGCAGGTCTACTTCCTGAAGACTTCGAAGTTAGGATATCCGCAAGAGATGATCTGTTTCTACCGATGTTCGAACGACTCGGGAAACTTGGGTTGAAGGAAGACAGTCGCATGAGGATTCTTATCGCAAAGGAGATTGTAGATGTCCTTCGTTCAGGGACTCTCTTCAAGATGCTAGGGTCCTTCGCTGTTCCTCTTCTTTTTCTCCTCCTTATGGCATGGGGAGCAGAGTTTGCTGCTTTCCCAATACCATTCAATCTCCTATCGTATGCCCCATTCATCGGCTTCTTTGGATTCAATTTCTATTCATGGCTAAATGCGATTGATGCACCAGACCACCTCAACACGATGCCTGTCTCGGTACCTGAACTACTAAGAGCAAAAATCTGGACTTACTTCCTACTAACAAGTTGGATTGGAGTCCTGTTTATTCTCCTTATGGCATGGATGCTAAATCAGTGGGATGTAATGTTGGCCTCCATGATTGTAATGCTCGCCAACTCGATTTACATCGTGTCACTCTCTGCTTGGCTAATGGGGCTACGCCCGAACAAGGCCATCTTTGACAGTGGCATCATGGCTCGCTTCTGGATGGCAACAGCATTCCCACTCATCGGCTTATTCCTCCTATCGTGGACACAGGGGGACACCACGTTATTGGAAAACTGGGGCATGCAGGTCTCATCTTCGGGCCTTGATGCAGAAGCTCAAGCACTCAAACTAGAGGATAGGCAATCCACCGACATGACCTACATCATGGGTATCTGTGCGATTCTGCTTTCATTCTCTTTCCTATTCCTCCGCCTGATTGATCGAAAGTGGAAGAGTGCACCGTTCGAGAACTGAACGTAGTCTCTGCGTATAACCTCTGAGTCACGTGCTAATCCCTTCAAACCATGCGTACGGTGTGTTCATGAGCGACCAATAGATACCACCCCTCATGTCAAGGATTCTAGTGCTCACAGGACTTCCCGGATCGGGGAAGAGTGTGGCCTCCGAAATCGCTGTGATGATGGACATACCTGTAATCACAATGGGAGATTTGATCCGTGCTGAAACCGCGAAGCGCGGCTTGGAACCCAACGGAGATAACATCGGAGAAGTAGCAGTCGATCTCCGCAAAGAGTTCGGAGACGATGTCGTCCTGAGAAGATTGTGGCCAGACATTCAAAACGCAGTTTCCAAACATCCTCTCGTCCTTATCGACGGTATGCGAAGCACGCCCGAGAAAGAGGCTTTGATTGAACTGATGGGGGATGAACCGGATATTCTTGCGATTCTTGCTTCAGAGAGCACCAGGGACTCCAGATTGAGTGGACGAGGACGATCTGATGACGAGGGGACCTCTACACGAGATACACGGGAACGGAATTGGGGCGTTGAAGCACTAATAGATGAGGCAAATTATCGGATTCATAACGAAGATGACATCAATTCATTCCGGAGAGATGTGAGAGCCCTCTTGGAAGGCCTCGGCAGAACCGATTGAAGGCCAAAGGTTATGCCAATCCTCATGCCTATTCCGCATGCACTGAGGTGATACCATGGCGCGGAGAGGACGGGGCAGCCAAGGAAAAAAGCGTCAGAAACAGCAAAACCAGTTCGAGGAACTGGATAAATACCCGGTGTCTCCTCCGCATTCCTTCGCACGGATCGTGCGCGACCTACGTACGCTGAATGTTCTCTACCAAGTGATTGAACCGCCACTAAACAAGAAAGAAACCGAGCAAAAGGACCAGATTATGAATATCTTCGTCCAAGCACTAAATGCGGACATCGAAGAAATCGATGCCGACCCTGTTGCATACCTTCGCGCCGCGATGGATCAGATTATCAAATCATACCGGATGAAAATCAGCAAGAAGTCTCGATCCAAGATTTTCTATTACATCCGACGTGATCTAATTGGTTACGGCCGAATGGACGTGCTGATGAATGATGCTAACGTCGAGGATATCTCACTCGATGGTACAAATGTTCCGATTTTCGCTTACCATCGAAAATTCGAATCCGTGGAGACGACCATTGCATGGCCAACAGATGATGAATTAGAAGCATATGTGATTAAGCTCGCACAGCGCTGCGGCAAGCACATCTCCGTAGCTGAACCTCTACTCGATGCAACGCTAATGGATGGTTCCCGTATTGTCATGAAACTCGGTCGCGAAGTATCGACCCGTGGTTCCGCATTCTGTATTCGCCGATTCCGCGAAGATCCGTTCAGCCCATGCGATATTGTGGCGTTCCGAACCATGACCAGCCTGATGGTAGCCTACCTATGGATCGCATTCCAGCAAGGTGTTTCAATGCTATTCGTTGGAGGCACTGCCTCCGGGAAAACTACTACTCTGAATGCGATGTGTCTATTCATCCCATGGCAGATGAAAATCGTCAGTATTGAATCTACACGTGAAGTGAACATCCCTCAACCAAACTGGATTCCAGGACTTACCCGTCAAGGATTCGGAGGTGAATCCTCGGAAGGAGAAATTACGGAGTTCGAACTTCTCAAGGCCGCCCTCCGTGAACGGCCTGAATACATCATTGTGGGTGAAATTCGTGGTTCAGAGGCATATGTTCTATTCCAAGCAATGGCAACAGGGCACTGTTCCTATTCTACAGTCCACGCTGATTCAGCTGCATCACTAGTCCATCGGTTAGAAAACAAGCCAATCGATATCCCACGTGTTCTTTTACCTGCACTTGAGGCAATCGCAATTCAAATCCAGACGAGAATCAACGGTCGACGTGTACGACGAACTAAGCAAATTGTCGAGATTGTAGGGGTCGACCCTCATAGCCAAGAAATCATCACCAATGAAGTGTTCAAGTGGGACCCATCAAGAGACGACTTCGACTTCAGTGGCAAATCATATGTCCTTGAGAAAATTATGGTTAAGATCAACTTCAGCCAAGAGCGGATGCGGAATGAACTCCGGACCCGTAAGCGCATCCTAGACTGGATGGTGCTCAACGATATCCGAAAGTCGGATCAGGTCGCACAAATCATCACGGAGTTCTACGTCAGGCCTGAGGAAATCCTCGCCCGCGTCGATGGCCTTCGCTGAACCCGGAGGGATGAGGGATGGCTAAGAAACGAAAATCGAGGGAGAAGGTCTACGAATTCGAAGGCATGACCCTCACACCGTGGCAAAAGTTCTCCACGGCTTTCTTTGGAAGGATGTACCGCGATCGTGCTAGGGGTGATGCTGATCTCACCAAGTTGCTTGTTCAAGCAGACATACGAGTCATGCCAGAGGTCTACAAGTCGACTCAACTGATGAGTACGATTGCAGTCATCTTCGGATGTGGTGGACTTCTGGCACTCGTATTCCTTCCCGGTGCTGGACTAATTGCCATCTATGAATCTATTCAGGATGTTGCCACTGTCATGCCATGTCAAGACTGGGAATTCTGGCACAAAAACGACCTCAACCCGTCTCTTCCTGGAAACGGATGTCCGCATTATGCTACCCAGACCTTTCCCTTATTGTGGAAGGTGTTAGTTGTAGGTCTTCTCGCGCTAATCGTCCCCGTGATGTCCAACCGTTACTTCGGTGGAGAGGCTGAACGTAAGCGGGCAGAGCGGGCAGAGCGGCTTGAGAAATTTTTGCCCTACGCTTCATCCTATACTGCAGCGATGTCCGCAGCGAATGCAACACCGGTGCGGATTTTTAGGTCACTTGCAAAGAACGGCGAAATCTATGGCGACATTGCCTACGACTCTTCGATGATTTATCGTGACATGACACTATTCGGCTACGATATCATCACAGCAGTCAAACTGGCTGTTGATCGGGCCGCCTCTACTTGGGTCACTGAATTCTTCCAAGGGATGGTTGGTACCCTATCCTCTGGTGGAAATCTCAAGTTGTACTTCCTCAACCGTGCAGAGCACTACATGCGGGAAAATCGCATACGATTGACAATGTTCCTTGAGACCCTTGCAATGTTCGCTGAGACATATATTGTGGTCGCAGTTGCAATGCCTCTCTTCCTTATCGTCATGCTAGTCATTATGTTCTGGGTATCCGGAGCTGGATCTCAAATTTCAGAAAATATGGTATATGGTATCGTAATGGGTCTCTTACCTATGATCCACATCGCATATTCCCTCTTTGTCTGGCTGATGTCAAAAGAAAACGAGATGTGAATAGAGGAGGGATATACGGTGGCAAAGAAGAACCGTAAGAAGAAGATTAAGGTCAGGCTGGAACTCCCAAAAGACGACCGGTCTGAGACCAATTTTAGCATCATCCTCGCCATATGTATGATGCTTGGCGTGGGTTGTATGGGATTTTGGATTACCAACGCGGACCTCGTATTCAAACCGATAAATCAGATGCCGATGTTCCTCAACATGGCTTGTCCGGATTCCTTCGATCCGAACAGCCCAGTTCCTCCAACCTATTCGGACAACGAATCCTGCTTCCTTACTCAGGAATCTCCCTCTACGGAAATTTGGACTGAAGAATGGTCGAAGGTAGGATCACCTGGCGGTGCAGGTTTCTTCGTAGTCCCAGGCATTGACAAACAACGACTTGGTACGATGCCTCATCCCCAACAGTTCGCCAACATAGAATGTTCAGCAGAAGCAGACAACAACGGAGTATTCACACTCTCTGTCGTTGAACGGTACTATGACTTGACAACATCAGTACAAGATAGTGCACAGATTGTCGCCAACTCGGATGAGTGCGGACTTCAAGACATTCCTGTTGAAGCCAACAAGAAGTACGAAGTGTGGGTGGAAATAGAACCTGGTCAACCCACCCTTAGGACCTTCGAGTTCACTGTATCTGTGGATGCGTATGATGGAATACCGGATAACATGAACAACAAATCACTTTGGATTGGACCAGGATTTGAACTCGGACCCTTCGATCTTCATCCAACTATATTCGTCAACTTCTTTGGAATTGGTCTTTTGGTTGCGGTATTCCCTCCTTCCATCTACAAAGATGCACAGGCACGGAAGATTAAGGCAATCGAGGACAAGTTTCCTGACTTCCTGCGTGACCTCGCAGAATACTGGAAGGGAGGGCTCTCCATGGTGGTCTCAGTTCGCACATTAGCTCGTTCCGAATATGGAGCTTTGAACGATGACATCCAAAAGATGTCAGATCAATTATCGTGGGGGATTCCCTTTGGTGACGTCATGAGGTTATTCGCTGGACGGGTGAATACTCCTCTTGTCCATCGAGCTGTATCTCTAGTGGATGAGGCAAACAAAGCAGGTGGGAAAATCTCTGATATTCTTGTTACCGCAGCCAATGATTCTCGAGAAATAAAATTCCTTGAAGGTGAGCGTGTGCGTGCAATCGCCTCGTATATTTCCGTCATATGGGTATCCTATCTGGTATTCATGGGAGTTATCGTTGTTTTGTCGAAGGTATTCATCCCGGCGATTGCTTCATCCAATAGTGGGGGAGAATCCGAAAGTATTGGGAACATGCAAATTAACGCCGTAGATCCACTATTCTTCCTCGTGGTGTTCTTCTACGGAGTATCAGCACAAGCCGTGGGCAATGGTGCGATGGCAGGCCTGATGGCAACTGGCCGTCTATCGAACGGAATGAAACACTCTGGATTCATGCTGATGCTAGCCCTATTAGCGTTCAACTTCGTGGCCTTTACCCCGGACCTCATCGGAGTACCGATGGCTGAAGGGTTGGTGCACTCTATTGGTAGGACCGCTCCAGGGTGATTGGATGAAACATTTGTTTCGAGATGATTCCGCTCAAGTCCACATGATTGAGATGATTACACTATTCTGGTTGTTCTTCCTTGCCGCAGCCTTTGTAATCCAACTTCAGGTGCCTGATACCAACGCAATTGCATCGGATGCATCCCTCCGGCTCGCTGCCGAAGATGCGCACTTACTATCTGTAGCAGTAGTCGATGAAGACGGATCATCAACTCTGGAAAATTATCTTGAGGCTGACCGCCGTGATGAAGCTTGTACTCTGATACTTGAACAGTTACCTAAGACCGTGACTGGCAACTGTTGGCTAGCAGTGGACTCCGGTGCCATGGAACGAGCGGGAGATGCTGAGATCCCGCCATCTCAAACCCTGTCAGTGATGCATCTGAAAGACGTAGACGGCCACTTGTGGACTATTGGAGTACAGGTTTGGCATGTTGGAGGGGGCATATGATGAGAAGAGAGCGTTCTAATGATGAGGCACAAATGCTCCTAGCTACAGGAGTGGTTCTCATTCTTGCACTATTGTCGATGGCGATCTATAGCGTGAAGGTTGTCGGTATGGGGGAACCCTACAATGCATCCGATGATGCTGTACTACAAACTGCTGAAGAGACTAGTGAGGTCTGGAAAACATCAATTCAGCATCGATTCGATGACTTGAACGGAATTGGGACAGTGGAAGAAAGGTGTCTAGATGCAGCAAATAGTGTAAAGGCGGATTTGATGCGACATGGGGAACATCGAGGTGTAGAAATCATTCTTGTTGATCTTAATGCAACAATCGATTCTGATATTTGCACCGTCGTCGCTGAAGCAGGAATTGCTGATCGAAACGGGCGACTTCTCTTTGATTTACACGCAGAAATCGATGTATCATAATCACATCAGATTCTGACGGACACGAATCAATGGATCCTCGTGGAGAAGAGGATCAATTCGGATCCATTCAGCAAGGCGTCCGCGCTCCATCATGGCGCGCTGGATTGCTCGAATTCGTTCAAAGGCCATCATATACCTCTCTGAACCACGATAACTACTGGACTCACGTTCAACGATAAATCCGCGATGTTGTGCCTCGGCATCCGCTGTGACATAGATCCCGACTGCACGCCCCCCACTCTCACGCCATTCCCTAATCCAATTGGACTGAGGGATTAGATGCACACCTTCGAGAACAAGGTCGACGCCTTGGGATCGAGCACGATTAATGACTGCTGATATACCAGGTCTGATTGGATCGCAAGCATCTAACCAGTCGTTCACAGAGTCACCCGTTTTCCCATGAGAGTAACTGGAACGATGAAGTTCAGGAGAATCATTGGGAGAACGGCCAACCCGGAGTACCTCTCGAATCGTGTCCGTAGATACACATCGACTGAAACCCATCTCATGTGCAACCATATGGGCGAGCCTTGACTTTCCTGTACCTGTAGCCCCTGCAATGAGGACGAGCCGCGGCGTGCGAACCACCATCTGCTCATCCACCATGGTCTGAATTTAGGCTTCGACCTCATGTTTCCTTCGGTGAAGGACAGGGCATCAATACTGTTCCAGAACGAGTTCCGTAATAGTCGAAGCAATTTGATCAGATGAAGATTCCCAAATACGGTCAAGAAGGGTGCGAAGAGATATCGTATCAGAGACATGAACAAGGGCAATGAGATCGGCCTCACCCGCAATTTCAAACACTGTATCCACTCCAGACCAAGTGCGTATCTCCGCACCTAAGGCACCAATCTCCTTTGCACCAGGACTGACCTTTATTCGGATTAATGCGGACAAACCAGCCCCACTCTCACGTATCGTGTATTGGCGGATGACTCCACTTTCCTCCAACTGTGTAATCCGCGCACTAACTGTGCGTTGATTCAACCCCACGGACTCAGCAATCGCACGTGCTGTTGCCCGACTATTTCTTCGTAAAGCATCGAGTATGAGACGATCATTCTCCGTTATATGGACCATGGATACCGCACCGTAAGACCTGTTCTAATTTCTCCGTAGAAAAGGACATCAAATCAAATGATTGACGAGATCGCCAATCTCCTGAATCCTTCCACAATAAGCACATCTCAATTCCATAGGTTCAGCACTTCGCACAACCAAGCGGTGTGGAAGTGGTTCTCTTGGATTCGCCGTAATACAATTTGAGAAAGAGCAACGAGCGATGTTTACTAACTCAGAACCAAGTTCTACGGTCCTCTTCTCCGCAACCCTGAAGTCTCTGATGATAGCGACTGATGCATTTGAAGCAATAATCGCGAGGCGATCAAGTTCCTCCTGAGTCAATTCACGATCTTCGACTTTAATCACGTCCTTGCGTCCTAACTTCTTGCTTGGAACATTCATGACAAGTGAGATAGGAGTGCGTCGAGAATCAAGGAGTCCCAACATACCAAGAACACTCAATGATGATCCTGCTGGGATATGATCGATAACAGTCCCGTTCTGAATCGCAGTTACCCTTCTCATACCTTGCTCGCTCATTCAATCGCCTCCTGAACATCTACTTCGAGAAGACGACAGAGCAATGCCATTCGCGCAACGACGCCGTAGAATGCCTGTTCAAAGTACTTGGCATGAGGAGTTGAATCAACGTCTGGGGCGATTTCATTGACTCGAGGGAGTGGATGCATGATGATCATATCCTTCTTGGCGTTTACAAGGTCCTTAGCAGTCAAGCAAAAGATACCGGCAACCTTCCGATACTCCTCTTCATCGGGGAAACGCTCCTTCTGAATACGAGTCATGTAAATGACATCCAATGATTCAATCGACCCGAGGAAGTCCTCTGTCTCAACAATATCCACGCCCGATTTATGGAGATCCTGCACAATCTCTCTGGGCATCGAAAGAGACGACGGTGAAATGAAAGTGAGTGAACTCCCGAAACGGGCAAGAGCTCCAGAAAGACTGTGAACTGTGCGGCCGTAACGGAGGTCGCCCACAAGAGCAACTTGGAGGCCTTCGAGCGTACCATGACATTTGCGGATGGTGAATAAGTCCAACAACGTCTGAGTAGGATGATGACCTGCGCCATCTCCTGCATTGATTACAGGGATTTTAACTGCGTCTGACGAATACTTCGCAGCACCCTGACGAGGATGCCTAATTACAGCAATATCCGCATATCCGTCCATCATCTGCATCGTATCAAACAAAGTCTCACCCTTGACAACTGACGAAGTTGAAACATCTCCAAGATTCAAAACTGAGCCGCCAAGCCGCTTCATAGCTGCTTCAAAGGACATCCTAGTTCGAGTAGATGGTTCGAAAAACAGGTTAGCTAATACCTTACCTGCAAGGATTGGAGTATGCGCCTCACCACGTGCAATCGGTAACATCTGTTCCGCTATATCTAGTATCGAGATGATCTCTTCGTTCGTCAGGTCATCCATCGTAATGAGACTCGCCATGGCTCTCCCCTTCCCTAACCGGGATGAAACCGACCATATTCCTTCCCGTGTTCTGAACCCCCAGATAGGGGCGCTTCCGTGGACTTCATGTGAAGGGGTTCTGTCGGAGAACCATGCTCATCAGCCGAACCCCGGTGAGAGCGTCGTTCTGCGGGGGGGGTACAGATCTCGCCGCATTCTACGAACAAAGCCCCCACGGGGGAGCAGTCACCTCCATGGCAATGGCGCGCTACCTATACGTGACCGTTAATCCAAGATTCGACGACCAAATCCGTGTTTCATACTCAAACATGGAACTTGTAGATTCGTTAGATAAGGTCCAGCATGATCTCGTACGTGAAGCGATGAAATCGACAGGAGTAACTCATGGAGTGGAGATTACTACCATCGCAGACATCCCCTCCCGCGGGACAGGACTTGGGTCCTCCTCTGCTGTCACTGTAGGACTTCTCAATGCCCTCTCTACCCTAGTAGGTCGTCCAATGAATCCTGTAGAATTGGCCGAAGAGGCCTGTCGAATCGAAATCGATGTGCTTGGACAGCCCATAGGCAAGCAGGATCAGTTCGCCGCTGCCGTGGGTGGAGCCAACACAATTGGCTTCCTCCCTGATGGAAGCGTTAGTATTGATCCATTGGAGTTGTCTGAATCGATTGTTAACCGAATTGAATCCGAATTTACCCTTATCTTCACAGGCATGACTCGAAGTGCATCCTCAGTACTTTCTGCACAGAAAGAAAATACTGGTAATCGTATGGCGGAACTTGAACGCCTCCGAGAACAAGCATTCGAGGTCAGAGGAGCCATCGAGCGAGGTGATTTAGGAACTGTAGGAGGATTACTTGAAGCATCATGGCAGATTAAACGGACGTTAGTCGAGGGTATTACAGGAGACAACCTAGACGCCCTCCATGACCGTATCCTAAGTTGTGGGGCCTCTGGAGCGAAACTGCTGGGGGCAGGAGGAGGTGGATTCTTCCTCGCTCATGGAGAATCAAGAGTTCGTGAAGCACTGCGACAAGAACTCGATGCGAATCATCGCATCCTCCCCTTGATTCTTGATAAGCGCGGCAGCGTCATCATCCATGACGATGGGAAGAGATGGGGGTGAATCCCTTTCGCCTACACACACTCCTTGTCCTCTTCGTATTGGTTCTCTCAAGCACTCCTCTTCATGGAGCAGAGGTGCCTGAACCTTCAGGGATTGAGTTTAGATTCATTGATTCATCAGGAAATCCTTACCCTGTAGCAGATATAACGATTGAACTCATCGACCCATGGTCTGGAAGAGTTCTCTCTGCAGCAACCGATGTACAGGGTACAACATATTCTATTGGGTGGACTTCATCAGAATCCTTTCGCCCTGAGATATTCACTAGTGATTTACACATTGAGCGGTCCGATGTCATCCACCCCAACGGAACAAATACCACCATCGTAGACGTCAAAATTCTCACTGAAGATCAGATTAACTTGACTGGAGTTGGGCAGACAACAGTGATTCGTACCCTCACAAATCGGACCATTGGATGGCAAGTAAATCCGATTGATGACGATTCAATTCATCTACCAAATGCTTCGAAAGGTTGGATCGAAATACGTGATGGAGAACAGATTCAGCTAACTGAATGGAACGGTGAAAACGAGATTGACGTGATGTCAATCGGCAATCTCCGCTTAATGGCTAGTAATTCGTATTGGAACGGTTCCATGCTGATTCGGCATTCTCCCAGTGGTTGGTCTGAGATTATCGAGGTGAATGGAGCCATAGACTACCTCATGCCGAGAATAAGTGGTGGTGAATGGCACCTCTGGCGACTCGATAATGGAGAAATCGAAGCTCATGCCCATATCATCGATGATGCACTCTTTGAGGACATTGAAGCATGGCTAAATTCCCCCATAGACACACGTAACCTACCGTCAGGATCTGCATCACTCATCTTCGCTAATTCCCCACTTAATCCAAATACAGCTATCGAGGCATACTTCTCAGCAAATCATCGATTTGATTCCCTCATCGGCCATGGATCTCTCCCTGCCATCACCTCAGGAATTGGAATCCAAATTGATCGATTCCATGGTAATTGGGACGGTATTGTCCAAGGGGCTGAGTTCTCTTCCTTCAGTAACATGCTACATGATTTGAAATGGTGGAATGGGAGTCATGTGGGCTGTTGTATACTCGATGATAGAGCGATGTTTGCATATCCTCCAATATCTCCCACGGATGCTTGGATTGAGCCCTCTTCACCAGGGGTTCTCGACGATGGAGTTAGTTGGGGGTGGTCAGAATCCGGACAGATTGGGAGAGAAAGCGACACTGATATGAGTAGAAGATTAGTTGTACCGTTCCGAGGCGATGCTCGCGATGGTATCGACCTAAGCATAACTCTACCCGATGAATGGGAAATGCGACAAAGTCCACAATCGAATCATATTTTGGCAAATGGGAATCAGGTGACTGTCCAACGCTCCTCGATGGATGTAACTGGAGAGATTCTCATTGTTATCGCAAAGAATGAGGCACCAGAGGTTTCAATCAATGGTATCGGGTTATCGAACAACTATGCCCGCCTTGGAGGGCCCATCGAGCAGACTATGACTTGTACCGATTCAAGTCCAGGCGATGTCCAGATGCAATGGCAGATTATTGGAGACGATTTTACTGGCGCTCATAATGGAGCAAACTTCTCCATTACCTTTGATTCTGCAGAGCAATCGGAAGGAGAAGACGTGCTAATTCAAGCCACCTGTATCGATTCCCATGGTAATCGAACCGATATTACTCATGACCTAGTCCTCGATTCCACTCCACCTAACTGGGAGATTGTAATGCTCGAAGATCATCCATCCTACTGGGCACAAATTCTGCACGAAATCGAATTTATGGATGCAGTATCGATTAATGCTACTAGCACCATCATCGTTGATATACACGCGAACGATACAAATGGGGAATCAACCCAAATCATCCTGACCTCAAACCGAAGCGATGGATGGAACCGGATGGCTGACAATCGCCTCTACTTCGCTGAGATGTGGCCACAGGGCGATCATATCAACGGCATGCACATGACGATTGAGGAACGTCATAAAGAACGGGAACCCGCTGTTCGGTGGCTGAAGCTGGAGGTTTCAGACTCCGTGGGGAACACCATAGAGAAAGAATGGTCTGTAACCTCCCTCGATCTCTTTGGCCCGGTTCCGAGACCTTCGATTCTCGTTAATGGATTACCAATAGGCTCAACAAACACTGCCAAAATGGAGTCGATAATCGAGATTGATATGTCTGAATCATTCGATGATCTTGACCCTATTGATGCCGTGCTTTGGACTGCTTCAATCAATGGTATACTTCTCTTTGAAAATGCGTCATGGGAGGATGCAGATAGATTCCCAATAAATGGGCTCAATCGCGGAAGACATACCCTTGTCGTAACTGGTACGGACCGGGCAGGCAACATCGGAAGTCATTCTTCCATCGTGGAAATCCATCCATCCGGAACGTTCCTACCAAGAATTGAGGATGTAATGATTGTCGATGGAGGTGTGAGTGGACAACCCGCGACTGTCCGGATTGTTGTTGCGAACATGGGTGCAGATTCTCATGATGTAAGCGTCTGCATGGCGAATTCATGTGATAATGGCACCCTCCCAGCTGCAACAATCGATTCAGAAGGTATCCTTACACTTAGCCTTGAATTCGAGGATCTCCCTAGTGGAACACAGAGCATTGTTGTTGAATGGATCAAAGATGGTGAAATCAATAGTATAGCCAGTGCAGGCCCCATAGTGGAGCCAGCTTGGCGAGAGACAGCTAAGATGATCATCTGGATTGTGCTAATCGCGTACACCGCAGGTGTCCTCTTTGATCGGCGTTTTGGGCGCCCATGAATCCGGTCGATTCATGGAGGATAACGCGTCCCTGAATTCATGGAGGGAGAGGTGGACTCCAAGGAATTGCGTATTCAGCAAGCTCTCTCTGCTTGGCGACGCCCCGTAGATGGTATCGGATTGATTACCACACTTGCATTAGTTTCTCTCGGTGCATACCTAGCCTTTCCAACACTATCAGGGGATACTGAGTCCAATGGTTTCATACCCTTATTCGCCCTTCTCGGATGTTCTCTCCTCGTTGCAGATTTAGTTGATTTCGGACCTAACCAGAGATCCCGAATTGGCACTATAAGCGGTATGCTTGGCCCTGCCCTCATAGTGGCAGGATTGTTTTATGCAATCGAATCCCAACACCAAGACGGTCAATTCGCTGGAATTGGATGGATGTTTTCCGGGGCAGTCCTGATGGTTTCAAACACGATAATTTTCGGACAAGAGGCACGATCCGAAGTTATCCGATATCGAGCTATGACACGATTACTTGGAATAGGTATCGCAGCCGCATGGTGTATCGCTGAAATTCCTGAGAGAGAAATCGCGATGTATCTAGTTGCTCTGTTGTTCGCCGGTTTTGTATTCGGCTTCGATCTCCGACTTGGCAAGGATGATCGTACACAAAGACGCGCTTTCAAAGATAGATACGAGACCCTTGAACTTCGTCTCCTCGAAGTACGAGCCTCCGGTACCATCATCGATCAGGCAATATCTCTTCTCTCCAAGGCAAACGAAGTTGGTTGGACGGATCACGACGAGGGGATGCATCTTCTCCGACAAGCGGAAGATGACCTGGAACGCATCCTGAGTTTCTCCGAAGACATAACGGTAATTGAGGAGGACGCCGCAACATTCGTCAAAGAATCTGAAGAAATCGCACCTCTCGCTGAACGGCCTATGAAGGCCCTGGAACAAGGGCGAAGAGAGGTCGAACTTGGTAGTCTACGAGACGGGGAGATGTTGTATCGGCGTGCAAAAACTCGAGCGCAAGACATCATCGCAAACTGGGCGAATGCAGAAAAAGCAATTCATGAAGCAAAAAAATCCATGGAAGGGGTGACTGGAACCGATTTAGAACGGATGAATGCGCTCCTACAAGCGGCACAGGATGCAATGGATGCGGAAGAACCTGGAGATGCATTGACTATCGCTCTGGCTATCCCTACACACGTCAGCAATCTCGGTGAAGCCATGGAAGCAGCCTCTGAAGCTGTGCAAGACGCAAAAGACCTGCTCGCACGGACTGATGGGCTCGATATCACGCTCTGGGAGGAAATGCTCAATCGTGCAGAAGAAGCACTAGACGCAGGAGATGGTTCTCTTGCACGAGGACTGGCAGATTCCATCCGAAGGGAGATTGAGGCTACTGAGGAAGCTAAGGCGAGTGTTCAACGATCACTGCGACAACGCAAAACCCTACGCAAGCGATGGGTCGGTTGGTCTGATGAAGAAAATTGGGAAGCAAAATTAGGGCAAATCCTTGATGCTACTAAGAAAGGGTCTTGGAGGGCTGCTGCAGAGTCTATGGATGAATTAACAAAGGAACTCGATGCTCGTACTGCTGCGATAGAAGATGCTACAGAACTCCTTGAATTCCTACTCGGTGAATGGAAAGACCTCAGGAATCGTCTACAGAAGACCGGAATTGGCCCTGATGATTTAGAACGATTGGAATGCGAAGCCGCAGTCGCCAGTGTGAAGGAGGCCTACGAAGTAGCCGATGTCCCTAGATGTCTCGACGCACTAGGTGACGCAGATGGACGGATGGAAAGGTTACGACGACGAGTCTGATTAGATGTCAAAGTCAACAACTACTGGCGCATGGTCAGATACCTGGAGGCCACCTGCTCTCACAATGCGTGCATCCTTGAATCGTTCCTTCGCAGCATCGTTTCCTAGTATGTAGTCGATGCGCCAACCCTTGTTGTCCTCCCGTGCTCGCCCCCTGTTTGACCACCAAGAATAGGGGCCCTGAACTGGGCCCCAATGTTCACGACAGAGATCATGCCAACCATTTCCAAGAAGACTACTGAACCATTCCCGTTCCTGAGGAAGGAAGCCTGATGACATCATATTTCCGCGAGCGTTCCAAATATCGATTTCCTCATGAGCGATATTCAAGTCGCCCGCGACGATTACAGGCTCCTCGCTGACAAGTTCAGATTCTAACCATTCAGCCCAATCATTCATCCATTTCTCCTTGTATAACTGTCGTTCGATTTTTGATGAACCACTTGGTAGATACGTGTTTATGCATCTAATCCCATTATGCTGCGTAACAAGTATACGACCTTCCAAATCTCCTGGATCATCTCCACGTCCCATGCCTTTTCCAATAGTTGTGAATACTCCGCGACCCCAAGTCGCCACACCAGAGTACCCTTTTTTCTCCGCAGGATGCCATTCTACCTGCATATCAGAGGGAGGAGTCCAATCCTTGGGAAGTTGCTCGGGAAGAGCACGAACCTCTTGGAAGAGCCAAATGTCCGCATCTAATTCATGAATGAAAAGATCCAATCCCTTCCGGATTGCTGCACGGATTCCATTAAGATTCCAAGAGACGATGCGCATGAATGCTCATACCTCTAGATCTGTGGACCAGGAGCCTGAACGGGCAAGATGTGCCATCTCGCATCGATGAGCAAATACTTCGTGAGCTTCGCCTACATTGTCGCGATTCTTCGCCCATGTTTTGAGGGTGGATGATTGGAGTGCCCGACCATAAGAGTAAGACAATTGGAACGGATGAGGCCCCATGTTGTTCATCGCGTTGAGATGCGCCGTAGCTTCGACCTCGGTTTGTCCGCCAGACAAGAAAACAACACCAGGGATTTCGTGAGGGACATGGTTGTGAAGAAGATCAATGGTCATCCTAGCACATGTATCCACATCGCTACGGACAGCATGTGCCTTACCTGGAAGAATCATGTTAGGCTTCAGAAGTGCACCAGGAAGATGAACACCCTGAACCGCGCAAGCTTCCCATGTAGCATCAAGGACAGTCGCGGTGATATCGAAGCATCGTTGAGCATCATGATTTCCCTCCATCAAGACCTCGGGTTCGATAATTGGGACGAGCCCTTGTTCTTGACAGATGGCAGCATAACGTGCGAGAGCATGAGCGTTAGTGGATATACAAGCATCTGAAGGCATGCCATCATCAATGCGGATTACAGCTCTCCACTTAGCGAATCGGGCACCCATCTGGAAATACTCCATACAGCGATCCCGTAAACCATCGAGACCCTCTGTAACAGTCTCACCATCATTACAAGCGAGTGGTTTGGCTCCAGTATCCACTTTGATGCCAGGCATGATGTCGCGAGCATGTAGATAATCAGGGATTGAGGTGCCGTCAACTGCATTCTGGCGGATGGTTTCATCGTAGAGAATCACACCACTGATTGCTTTCGCCATCGTTGGCATAGCGAACAAATTAGCACGGTACTCTCGCCGTGTTTCCGATGAAGATTCTACCCCAACTGCTTCGAGTCTCTTCGTCATGGTGCCATTGGATTCATCTGCCGCGAGGATGCCTCGTCCGGGTCCCACGAGGAAATTCGCTGTTGATTCAA
Source organism: Euryarchaeota archaeon UBA251 (assembly GCA_002497905.1). Taxonomy (GTDB): domain Archaea; phylum Thermoplasmatota; class Poseidoniia; order Poseidoniales; family Thalassarchaeaceae; genus MGIIb-N2. The sequence goes on along the minus strand of DAFJ01000024.1, from coordinate 34,372 downwards.
GGAGCGCTGTGTCCATGGCCAAAGCACCCTCTAACAGTCCTTGAAGAGTTCGCACAGAGTATTCTCAACGAGGGTAGTCATTGCTCACGAATCGGCGAGTTCCTTGCATGACATCGATAATCTCGCTATGAACGGCAGTGCGCCCGGGTAGAAACTCTACACCAGGAAGATAACCGCTGCATACACCACTCGCAACGAAGATTGCATCATCAGATGTGCAAAGATCATCCCGCTGCCATATACGCTCGATATCACCATCTATCATATCCTCCGCACGTTCTCGATGACCATCATTCTTGAACACAAGTTGCCCCTCAAAATGAGCCCCTAAACCACGTAATGCTGTAGCGGTAATGACGCCTTCCGGGGCGGCACCAATACCAATCAGCATGTCAACCTCGGAATCTGGATTCGCAGCATCGAGAGCCGCAGACACATCACCATCGCCAATCAAACGGACCTTTACATCCAAATCTCGAAGCTCACGAATGAGATTCTCATGACGAGGACGATCCATGACTACTGTCAAAAGATCACGAACCGGCTTGTCTAGCGCCTGCGAAGCCGCTTCAATGTTGTAAGCAACATCAGCTTCAAGAGAAATCTTTCCCGCAAGTTCAGCAGGACCGGCAATCTTGTCCATGTAGCAGTCAGGTGCATGGAGTAGAGTTCCGCGAGGAGCGGCTGCAAGGACTGCGATTGCGTTAGGTGAATCCTTAGCACAATGGTTAGTACACTCAAGAGGATCAACTGCAATATCGATACTCAGCGCATCAGAGTCCCCCTGTCGGTTGCCGAGTGGTTCCCCAATCCAAAGCATGGGTGCATCATCACGCTCCCCTTCACCAATTGCAACACGACCGTCGAAAGGAACTGTGTCGAATACCGCACGCATAGCTTCTACCGCGGCACCATCTGCTATTTTCCCCTCTCCTCGGCCACGCCAATCAGCTGCAGCAATGGCAGCGGCTTCAGTTGCTCTCAGGAAGGACTCAGCCAGATCGGCGGTGCGCTTCATGGTGGCTCGTAGAGGATTAGGTGTCTAAACCTCACCATCGGATTTACGCTTCTCCAGAACTCGAACTCCATGGATTCGAGTAGATGGATACTGACCATCATCATCCTTCTCGAAGGACTTCACCATATCGAGTGCGCAGAGTAACCCGGTAGTCACAGCACAAAGTGCCTCCATCTCTACGCCGGTCTTCCAATGGGCAGACACACTAACTCGACATATCAGGTCGGATTCTTCCCAATCCCACTCAACTCGGCAACTCTCCAGTGGAATGGGATGGCAATGGGGAATCGCACGTGGGGTCTCTTTAGCCGCTTGAATGGCAGCTACGGTACTCGCTTCCAATACATCTCCCTTCGACACAAGTCCTTGATGGATAGCAGCGATACTTTCCGAACCAAGACGTAGCCGGCCCTCAGCCTGAGCATAACGCTCGATAATGGGCTTGTGTCCTACAGGAATTATGCCATCAATGCCCTTCTCATTCATCCCAATCCCTCCTTCCAATGTGTCCCATCCTCTCGAATCTCCTTCTTCCACAAAGGGGCCTGTTTCTTGAGGGAATCGATAAGCCATGAACAGGCCTCAAAGGCCTCCTTACGATGTGCAGAACCGACATGAATCGACACAATCGGTTCACCTACTCCGACACGACCGATGCGATGCGCTATAGCAACCGCGAGTACACCGAAACGATTCACTGACTCTAGGACAAGATCATTCAGAACCGTAGGAAGGCGCTCTTCCCAAGCATCGAATTCAAGCGCATGGACCTCCATTCCGTCTTCCACTCCTCGTGTAATCCCTAGGAAGGACACTACGCCACCACAACCAGACAAATCGAGTTTAGATCTGAGAGCATCTGAATCAAGATGATCGGTCTCAACATGGATTACCACCCGCTCGGCCATGATGCATGGACGGCATCGAACGCAAAGGTGCTTCGGAGCATTCTTGGGCACATTGATGCATGGCGATTCCGAGGAGACGCCATGTCGGACGAGGTTATCCACATTCTCGGTGCTGGTCTTTCCGGCCTCGCGGCGGCCACTATTCTTGCTAAAGCGGGCCGGAATGTCACCGTTCACGATATTCGGAAAGATTCCGGAGCCCGTTTTGATGGAGATTTTCAAGGCCTTGAAAATTGGACACAAAGCAGTGACTTCTTCGATGAAATGAGAGAATGGGGACTAGATCCTGATGGCTTCCGTTCAACAGATTTCAAGCAGATGGATCTGGCACACCCAGATGACACAATCACCATACCTCAGAGCCCTCGACTAGCGTTCAGAATTGTTGAACGAGGTACAGATGAACACTGTATCGACCAGGGATTCAAGCGGATGGCAATCAAAGCAGGTGCAGAAATTAGATACGGTTCAAAGGTTGACCCAGAAACTTGCACCATCATTGCCGCAGGTCCGAAGAAGACGAGTGCAGTCGCATTTGGCGAAGTTTTTCGAACATCTCACCCTGATCATGTGACATTTCAACTCAATGACAAGTTAGCGCCAGGCGCCTATTCTTACCTAATAGTCATACAAGGAATAGGCCTCATATGCACCTGTCTATGGCGTAAACAAAAACAATCAAATCGATATCTCAACGAGACTATTGCCTGGTATGAACGGATGTATCCTGACCTCGATCGTGAACCTATCAAACGGGTCGGAGGGATGGGTGACTTCTCCCTCCCTAATTCCTACTACCATGATGGAAAGTACTACGTTGGTGAAGCCGGTGGGCTTCAGGACTTTATGTGGGGCTTTGGAATGCGTTATGCGATTACAAGTGGTGTTCACGCAGCGCAAACCATCCTCAATGGAGGCGGCCAAGAATACGATGCACGTATCCGCTCCACGTTGCTCCCATCGATTCGTACTAGTGCAACTAACCGCCTACTGATGAACCGTATTGGCGACCGTGGATTCAAGCGAGTCGCTACTTATTGGATGAAGAACCAAGAGAAAACTGGAGATGGTCTATTGTTCATGGAACGTCTATACAAGCCAGGATTGTTTCGCCGTATGCTTTGGCCGATTACAAAACAACTGCTACTTAGAAAGGTGCAACTGACCGATGGGCGAACTGCACGAAGAATGCCCTTCAGAAAGGCGTTGAAGCGAGACGAGTGGGAAATGAGTGTCAGAGCGAACGAGATTGCAGAGGAGTGGAAGAGTATCAGATCCTCCGGGGGACGGGTGTCCTTCGGCGATAATGACACCGCCTGATACTCGACCTCAACTTCTTATGCCCCGTTCCGTTGGGCGATGTATGTCAGAGTGGCCTGAACTGAAGCCTATGAAGAACCGACTTGTGAACTACGGTGTGAGTGACAATGGTGTCGCCATCATCGAACTTATCTCCGATTCGGATGGTGAACCGCTTGAAGGCGACAAGACGTCGGTGAATACCTACACTCGCGAAATGTGGCACGATATCGATGACGCAATCCTTGCAGCTCGATTTGATGATGATGTTTCAGTAATACTTCTCACTGGACACGGTGACAAATTCTTTTCAGCTGGTGCTAGCATCAAGTATCTCAACAAACTCACGCCGCGCTACAAGTACTTCTTCTGCCTCCATGCAAACGAAACTCTCTCTCGCCTAGAACAGACCCCAAAACTCGTTATCGCTGCTCTGAACGGCCATACTGTTGGTGGTGGCCTTGAAATCGCCATGGCAGCAGATATTCGCATTGGTCGCAAGGGCAACTTCCAGGTAGGACTTCCAGAGGTCTCCCTTGGTGTCCTCGCAGGCACAGGTGGTACTGCTCGACTTTCACGTCTCGTCGGTAAAGCGAAAGCGATGGAGATCATGGTCACTGGTCGAAAATTCTCGTTTGAAGAGGCCAAAGAAATGGATCTAGTGCACGACATATATGACAGTATGACTCTCGAAGAATACCGACAAGATACCCTAGACTATGCTGGTCGATTCACCCTTCCTTTCGCTGCAGCTAAGGCCATTGGGAACATCAAGCGAAGCGTGCAGAGTGGGATGGAGATTCCATTGGAGTATCATCTTGCGCTAGAGCGTGAACTCCAGTCCGATCTCTTCCAATCGGATGATGCAAAGGCCGGAATCAAAGCCTATGTCGAAAAGGAAACTCCGCGCTTCTCCGGAAACTAAGATTCCAGTCACCTGCTCGCAGGATGGCTTTCCACGGGCCATGGCTGATGTTGAAATACCACCATCCACCCCCTACTAAACATGAGCACCACTGAGATTGTAGAGAATTACCATCCCAACTTTGAGGGGTGGGTCCAAGAATTCCAAGATTGGCAAACTCGTATCGGCTTCGATCCATCTTGGCTTGGGGACTACCGCTTCGAAATTCGCTTTGATTGGGATTCCGCAGGAGATACAATCGAATTCGGTGATTTCGCGGGCATGCCCAAATGGAAACGCCGAATGCAAATCCCCCAACAGAACATTATCGATGCTATCCTAACCATGGTCAGTGTTCAGGGCGACACTGAATTCGCCTCCGTCGAACAGCAAAACCATCTCCTTGCAACTGCCCCGACCGAGTACGATCGAAAGTCCGCACTTCGAATCATGTGTGAAGAACAACGCCACGGATGGCAAATGGCTTACCTCCTCTGCACATACTTCGGCGAACAGGGTGTAAGAGAAGCCGCGAAACTCCTTGAAAGAAACGCACAGGATGGTACCCGTCTTCTTGGTTCATTCAACGCTCCAATTGATCACTGGCTCGATTTCTTCTGCTTCACCCAGTTCATCGACCGAGATGGGAAGTATCAACTCAAGATGCTCTCAACAAGTTCGTTCCAGCCTCTGGCTGCTTCAATGGGACCCATGCTAAAAGAAGAGTCTTTCCACTTAGGCACCGGAGCAAATGGAATCCGCAGAATCGTGAGAGCTGGTGTGATTCCTGTCGCCTTCCTTCAGAAATACATCAACAAATGGGTCAGCACCGGCCTTGACCTATTTGGAACAGATGAGTCGACTTCCGCTCAATGGGCTTACGTCTATGGAGTTAAGGGCAGATATGATGAGCGCGAATCTTCCGAAAAGGCTGATCGAGAGCACCTAAACGAAGCAAGTCGCATGCTCTACTTCGATGAAATCCGTGCAGACATGAAGCGGACAAGTAAGGCTAGGAAAGAAGGCGAACCTGAGTTGTTCTGTCCTTCAGACAAATTCAATCGAGGTATCGGCATGTACTCAGACAAACGCTACACTATCACTGGCGAACCATTCGAAGGAAGCGATTCTGAGTGGCAAAAATACCTTGACGATAACCTTCCTACAGAAGCGGATGAAAAGAAACTCATGGAAGAATACATGGCCCCCGGTGTTGAATGGATTCAATATCGTGAATGGAAGGAGTAATTCTAATCCATCGGAGCGTGTGAGAAATGCAGACACTATCCCTTCTTGCTGTTGACCGTAATCGTCTACGCCCCTTCTTTGAGAGAGTCCCCGAACTCTTCGAGATGCACCATCACCAAGCCGAAGAAGATCCCGAAGGTTACGAAGAGTTACTCTACAAGGTGTATCGTCCATATCCCAATCATATGTTTGGCCTAATCGACGAATGGATGGGGTTAGAAGAACTGAAAATATCTAGTGAACAGGAGATAATGCTACGCCTATTCCTTCTTGCAATTCGCTATCCAGATACCCTACTATTCGAAAGCCTAGACGATGTAATGACCTCCGATTTACGACGGCTTTCTGCTTACCTGCACTTCACTAGCCACACATATGCAATATGGGATGAGGATACACGTAAGGGGCTAGCAAAACTCGGATTTGAGATACCTGCGACTGAGGAGGCTGACCCATTCATCTATGGAGCCTATGTTGGTACTATCGAGCTACTGAAGGACCTAGCTCCATTCACGTGCTTCTTGGAGCATGACGTGCCTAGACAGCGTCTCTTCCAAGCCGCGCTTGCTGCATATGGACGCGAATGATTGATTCATCGTAAACATGGACGGCATCGTGTGCAACACCTCACTGTCCATCTTAGGTTGGTCGTAGTTGCCGCTATATGGGGCGTTGGCTGGGTGGCAGGACGGGTTCTTGCTCAAGAAATACCCACCTTCACTGCATCTTGGCTCCGTTACCTCGTTGCCGTCCTAGCATTCATCACTTGGCTAGCTTCGACTGGACGTTTTACATTACCAAACATGAGAGAATGGAAAATCGTAGCCTTTGTCGGCTTCTTCTCAACCTTTCTTTACCAGGTATTCTTCATGCTCGGCATGGAGCGGACTGCAGCAGGTGATGCATCACTAATGATTACATTTAACCCACTATTTACTGCAATACTAGCCATCTTCTTCCTTAACGAGAAGATGACTTCTCGACTCGGAACGGGGATCATTTTCGCAATCGCTGGTGTTGCGATTCTCTTCCTCCAATCACCGAACATAGACATACCAAATGGCACACGAATTTTGGGTGATTTGTTCATAATGTTGGCAGCACTGTCATGGTCAGCATCTGCAATTGCAATGAAGCGAGGTATGACTAGCGCGCCAGATGGTGAAAAACCAATGTCACCACTGCGCATCACCGTCTGGTCATCGATTACTGGTCTCATATTTCTGACACCTGGATTCATCTGGGAAGGTGCATCAAGCCAATGGGTCATACCATCCACAGAAGCATTGGCAGCAATCCTCTTCCTTGCCATTCTATCTACTGTTGTATCCTATGTATGGTATGCAGAAGGTATCCGAACAATCGGAGCCGGGCCTGCCGCACTCTACGTCTATCTGGTTCCATTGTTTGGAATTCTGAGTGGTTGGATCCTATTAGATGAGAAGTTGGGGTGGAGTCTCCTACTTGCCTTTGTTCTAATCGTCGGAGGTGTTGCATTCGCTCAGAGCGCGAAGGGTGATGTACAGGCAATAACTGTCGAATGATATGGACATACGAACCGTCGCCGTGATTGGAGCCGGGACGATGGGGGCGGGTATCGCCCAAATCTGTGCTCAAACCGGTTGGAAGACACACCTCCATGATGCGTTTCCTGAAGGTCTTGAACGAGGGATGGAACGTATACATGCATTCTGGGACAAGGGCATCGCTAGGGGTAAGACCACCGAGAATCAAAAGTCTGAATGGAGTGCAAATCTTCACCCTACAAATTCTCTTGAGGACGCTGTATGTGAAGCAGATCTAGTTATCGAAGCAGTTCCAGAGATTATGGATCTAAAGAGAGAGATTTTCCAAAGAATCGATGCTGCAGCACCTGCACATGCAATCCTTGGAAGTAATACCTCTGGACTCCCCATCGGAGAAATTGCAGAAGTAACCACAAGGCCACAAAGTGTCATCGGCATGCACTTCTTCAATCCGGTTCCGTTGATGGCACTCCTCGAACTCATCCAACATGATGGCACGAGTGATGAGACCATCGAAGCGGCTCGAAGTATCGCTGAACATCTAGACAAGACCTCTATCCTAGTCCGAGATGTGCCAGGGTTCGCCACGAGTCGGCTCGGTGTCGTGCTCGGAAACGAAGCAATTCGTATGCTAGCGGACGGCGTCGCTTCTGCTAGCGACATTGACACAGCGATGCGATTAGGATACAGGCACCCGATGGGACCCTTGGAACTAACTGATCTTGTAGGCCTCGATGTTCGCAGAGATATCCTAAACAACCTTGCAAAGGCCTTCGATGATACTCGATATCTCCCGCATCCACTACTCAACCAACTGGTTGAAGATGGTGAACTCGGAAAGAAAACCGGACGAGGTATCTATGATTGGTCAAAAGGTGAGAAAAGTGATCGTGACCACAATCTCTGAGGTGACGCAGTGCTTTCAGATGTCATGATTGAAGCAATCGGTGCTATGGCCGGATTACTCGGTGTCGTCGCTTGGCTTCCACAACTCCATCGCGTAATGGTTCAACGGCTTCACGATGGTATCTCAATACCAACCCTCTTAGCAATCTGTATCGCCTTAGTCCTATGGATAATCTACGGATTTCTAATTAATTCACTCGCAATTATCGGATCGAACATTGCTGCAGGGGCATGTGTCGCACTAGTCGCATTACGAGTTACACAGCTTAGACGGATTGAATCCTCTGCTGAATTATTCTGATTCATCAGAAGAATGGAAGATTGGATCGCGCTTCTCGAGGAAAGATTCGACACCTTCGACAAAGTCGGGTGAACGGCTTGATTCCGTAATGAGCATTCGTTCAAATTCTAATTGAGTCTCAAAGAAAGTCGAGGATTGAGAATCCAACAACTGCTTTGTAGACCTCTTTGATTGATCAGACCAGCGCCCCCAATCCATCGCAATACGAATCGCACGAGGTATGAGTTCATCAGCTTCAACAACCTCATCGACTGCACCTAAATCCAAAGCTTCCTCTGCACTCCAGGTCTGATCTTCAAAGAGAAAACGACGAGTATTCTGGATACCCACAAGACGTGGAAGAAGCCACGTAGTTCCACCATCTGGAGAGAGTCCAAGCCGGAAGAATGCAGAGGCCATACGTGCGTTAGTTGATGCGATGCGGACATCACAAGCTAATGCAAGCCCGAGACCTCCTCCAGCAGCAGCTCCATTCATGGCTGCCACCATAACAGTAGGATCGCCACGCATACGAACAAGGAGTGGATGAAGGATACCGGTCAAGGTAGCAACAAGGTCCGCTGCAGAGCCATCCTCGATTGCATACTTGAATGACTGAATGTCAGCACCAGCACAAAACACACGACCAGACCCGGTAATCACGATGGATCTGATGTCAGGATCATCCATCAGACGTGTAAGTTCGGCCGATATTGCCGCCATTGAGACCGCATCGAAGGCGTTGTTAGAGGCTTCTTCTGACAACGTCACGACCGCAGTTTGACCCTGGGTTACCACGCCGACAGTCATACTTCGCGGTGGAGGTCTACGTTATTGAAGTCCATGAAGGTCATAAGATACGTATTCCTCAGGAAGACCGATGCAACGCGAAGAACTGTACATCGATGGAGCATGGATTGCCTCTCAGGGTGATGGAACGATTGAGGTTATCAACCCCACAACCGAGCAGGTCATCGGTTCTGTTCCCGCCGGATCGGCAGCAGATGTAGATCTCGCAGTTGCCGCGGCGAAACGCGCCTTCCCGGAATGGGCTAACAGTAGCATCGAAACTCGTATGTCTGCTCTCAACGACCTTTCGTTGGCTCTCAAGGAACTCACCGAGGAGTTAGCACAGACAATAACAGCGGAAGTTGGGACACCAATTGGCTACAGCCGTATGGCGATGGTTGGTACTCCACGCGTTGTTGCAAGATCTTACGCGAAAATGCTTGAATCCTACGAATGGGAGCATGAAGTCCGAAACTCGATTATCACGAAGGAACCTGTAGGAGTATGTGCTTTCATCACTCCGTGGAACTTTCCACTCCACCAGATTGTCGGCAAGGTAGCTCCTGCACTTGCTGCCGGCTGCACCATGGTACTCAAGCCATCCAAAGAGGCTCCACTAAACGCATTCTTACTCGCTGATATTCTCCATGACATTGGCCTCCCACCAGGGGTATTCAACCTAGTCAGTGGACACGGTAGTGAGGTTGGAGAGATTCTCTCGGGACATCCAGATGTCGACATGGTTTCGTTCACCGGATCCACCGGCGCTGGCATCCGTGTCTCTCGGGCGGCTGCACCGACTGTGAAGCGCGTGACCCTTGAACTTGGAGGGAAATCCGCGAATGTAATACTCGACGACGCTGATGTTATCCGTGCTGCAAAATCATCGATTGGCGCCTGCTACCAAAACTCAGGCCAGACCTGTTCTGCACTAACTCGACTCATTATCCCAGTAGCACACAAAGAGGAGATTCTAGAGTTAGTCAAAAAGCGTGTAGAAGGCTACACTCCAGGTGATCCACTAGATGAGAATACACGCTGTGGACCAATGGTATCTGCGAAACAGCAAGCTAGTGTCCGCAGTTACATACAATCGGCTATTGATCAAGGTGCGACAATGATTGCAGGAGGTACCGGGATGCCAGATGGTATCGAAACTGGTTTCTTTGTTCGGCCAACTGCCTTTGCTGACGTCACTCCTGAAATGACAATCTGGAAAGAGGAGGTTTTCGGCCCTGTAATGACAATTACAACATACGAATCTGAAGAAGAGGCACTTGCCCTAGCAAACGATTCAATCTACGGGCTTTCTGGCGGCGTCTGGTCAGGCGATTCCGAACGAGCGATGGCATTCGCAAAGGGTATGCGCACTGGTCAAGTAAGCATAAACGGTGGACCATTCAATGTCAGTGCACCATTTGGCGGCTACAAGCAATCGGGGAATGGGCGAGAACTTGGCGTGGAAGGTCTAGATGAGTTCCTTGAGATAAAGGCAATACAACGCCCCATTGAATGATCTTTCAGAAGTGGGTAAAAATGACAGTGGTCCCATATTGGGGATTTTCTTTTCTGTAAGAAATACTCAATCCATGAACCATTCTCGCATAGTACAAGCTTGACAAATAGGGCGGTTCGTCGGCTGGCCACAATTCTCACAGGAACGGATTGACTCATTGTTTGAAACATTAGATTCACGAGCAAGTTCCTTGATTCGATCCATGGATTGTAGTAACCCATGACGGCTGCCTGGAACATCCCGTTCAATTTCAGCAACTATCAAACGACTCCTCTGTCGAAGCGCTCCGCCAGCATGAGGGCAGTTTCCATGATGAATGGGTAGATCAAGTTGAATTGCAGCAGCGTGTATCTCCTGTTCTGGAATCCAGCGAAGAGGTACAATTCTTGGCGTTAACCCGTCAATCTTCTGTTCAGTATGCGGAGCTAGTCGAATTGTTCGATCAACCTCTCCCTTCTGAAGATTCATGAGAATAGATTGAGCAACATCATCGAGATTGTGACCCAAAGCCATGACATCTGCTCCTACCCTTTCAGCAAGTGCATTGAGGCCTTGGCGGCGAAATACTCCACAGAAACTACACGGCATCATACCATTCACCTCATCATTCGATTCACCTACCTGAGGAAGAGATTGGACAAGATTATCCATCTTTGGAAAAGAAAGATCTGGATACGATATTCTCTCGAGACGGATGCCTAAATGATCGCAAAGGGATTGTGCACAATCTACCGACGGTGCACGATAACCTTCGATACCCTCGTCTACCACTCCAGCAATAATCTCTACATCACGTCGCTTACCGAGAATCCGATGAAGTAAATGCAACATAAGAGCGGAATCCTTGCCACCGCTCACCGCTACAAGCACCCGATATGGTCGTCCAAGAGTCGACAGTGCATTCTTTGGAAGGGGGAGTTGACGTCGTAATGTCTTCGATACACGTTTGTGAATCAATTCGACGAGGTGACTACCACAGAGATGCTGCCCGCTGTATATCTGATGTATGATGGAATCACGAGAACAACGAGAACAGGAAGTGACTTCGAGAGCACTGGGCACGAATCTCGGTAGTGGCTTCATGGCTTCAACGAATCGTTCAATTAATCAATTAGAAATTAGATTTTTCAATTGGAAAATACACTTTTAGAAATTAGAAGTGGGAAGTTAGATTCCTCCAATTGGATAATGATTCCAATTCAGATTCTCGGCACCAGACAAGAAACCCTCGAAACACTATCTGTGGCCCCTTTCAGGGGCAAGTTCTTGAAGTCGAATACAACCTGAACCTCTTTAGATAGCATGATTGAGAACGTCGTTCGCGCATATACCCACCTCCCTGGTGTGGTCGAATCATGGATGGAGAAACTAGACGGTACAATGATTACTCCTTCTAAAGACGGAATATCCTCCGTCCCTTCATGGACTACAGTCGAACGTCTAGCACGTGAATCGGGAATTGGGCAGCTACAAGAGTGGTGGATTGAGTCTGAACAAGGGGCGGTCATCGCTTCAAGAACAGGGGACGACGCATTGCTCTGGATGAAGACTGATTCCCCAAGACGTCTTGGGCGTTGTGCCCACGAAGTCAGGAGAACGCGAGGCGATCTTGCCAATTTGTTGAGGTGATGAAATGTTTGACCTACCCCATGGAGACCCCATAGACCGCACATTCGACGGGAGTGCGCTGAACGAAGTGGTTGATTTCGAATGTGGAATCATCTCGAGTTACAAACCAAAGTCACGAAGCCCCTGTGCACACAGAATTGTGGCAGGTGGACATATAGTCGGCTGGCTGGCTGATGCCGAGGAGAACAAACACTACCTCGGAGGACATGCGGCAAAAGCACGATTGGTAGAGTTAGAGGATGCTCACGAATTGAGACACAAGGCATACACCCTATTGTTAGAGGAAGTGCGGAGCCTCATCGATGGCATTCCCGAATGTCTTGCTGATCCGGCATTGATGGGAACATTAGGTCTAGCCGGACGGCGTCTACCTGCAGCCACGCATGATTGGCCCCTCGTCGTCGACGTGCTTGAATCGGAAACTGGAGTTATCGCGGCTCTAGCATTCGAGGATGGGGTTCTCATCCATTCCTCAGGTGAAACGCCGGCTGACCCGGATGCACTTTCTGCAGATCTTGATGCCCAAATGAGAGGCATGGATGCCTTGACTCAACTCATGGGAGCATCCCCTGCACCCTGGTATCGACAAGCCTTCGATGAGCATGAAATGACTGTCGCAAGAGATGGCACAGCAGGATTAGCACTCTGGACGACCGGCGGGGCCGACCCTATGACACTCCTGATGAATGCTGCAGGCATGATTGAACCTGCGGAAAACGATGCTGATGCAGAGATTGTGGCGCCATCAGACGGATTCATTGTTCGAGAAGGAAAAGGAGGTGTCGACGCATTAATCTCAATGTTATCCACGGCAAAGACCGAGGAAATTACGGGACATTTGAAATCGGAAGGCAAGGGAGAACCCGTATCCATCCTTCTCATAGATGGGCTGCCCTCAGGTATCTATTCAACAGTCGAGGAATTAGCTGCCTCAATTCGTAATATCTCATCGCCAAGTGCTGATCTTCAACTCCATCGCTTGGAACGCTCTGCAAGGCTCACACTTGGCCGAGGGAATATCGAAGGATTCACTCTCGAAGCGATGTGTCATTCGATAGCCACTGTCCGCACACGTTCAGAGAGTAGGCGCGACCTCCTTACTGACCGTTTGGATCGACTATACCGATTCGAGATGGGGATGGACGCTGTAGCCTCTTCAAAGATCCAATGGAGATTATTAGACACGGGTGGACGTGCTACCGCGAAGATTCTACCATCTTCTGCAGCGGGCAAAGTACTACAGCCTGAAGATCGCCAAGTCCTCGACCGAATCAGACGATTAGAAGATGACAAAATTGGATTAGAGCGGGACCGTGGTCGTTTGGAACGGATGCTCGAAGAGGAACAGACTCAACGCACTCAATCCGATGAAACCCTCGCCCAGAAGACAGCACTCCTCGATGAGGCCACTAACCGGGCTCGAAGCCTAAACGATGAATTGGACCAAGCGCGACTCATTGTCCAACGTGCAGGTGAATCTAGCGAGGCTGATCGAACAAGAGCTGATTCTCTTGCGAAGCGTGTCGCAGAACTCGAACACCTCGTCGAGCGCAAGGCCAGTGAGATTGCATCGGCTATAGGTGAGAGCAAGAAGCGCGAGGAACTGAGTACTGAGCTTGAGGAGATTATGAAGAAGGAGGTAGAGACGCGTGCTACCCTCAATGATGCCGAATCTCGACTCGACGAAGTCCGCACTGCACTCAACGAAGATGAGCGTGTCCAACGTGTTCTCTCCGAACAGGTCGCATCTCTACGCGACCGGCACCGTCTCGCTGAAGCAGAAACAAAGGAAGCCGAAGTACGTATGAGAAATCATCGAGCGGAAGTTGCAGCACTTGAAGGGGATCTCCACACTCTAAGGAGACAAATCGACGAAGATCGAGGTCGCACGAATGACCTTGAGAGAAGGCAATCCCTCCTTCAGACCGAATTGAAAGAACTCATGTCAGAACGACGGACTCTGATGCGGGAACTAGGTGATCTCGATGCACGGAAGGCGCAGGCAGAAGCGGAACTCAGAGAGATGATTGCTGATGCAGAAGAACTCACTGATGCTCATGAACAGGCACTAGTTGACATTGCTGAAGCTGACCGTATCCGCGCACGCCTCCAAGAAGAGCCGCTCGCACGAGCCCTCCTTGACGACGAGGGACTGCGTGCACTCGAACCAGTGCTTGAACGGATGGAAAGTGCTCGTAATCGTGGCCTATCTATGGTTCTCCTCGATCGCGCTGTCGAGAGAGGACTAGCGGTTATCCAACACACTGTTGATGAAGTTGCAGCAACACCACGTCACCTTCTTTCGACTGAAGTGATGGATCTTCTTGAACAACAGGCTCCAGAGACTGCTTCTGCTGTCCGTGGCCTGACACGCTGGTCGGTTCAACAACGCCTGCACCACATGCTCGGGCAAATTGTCAACGATGTAGTACTAGATTTGGAAGACATAATTCGTGGTTACGAAGAAGCAGCCACCACCATTGGACAAATGCGTGACGTTCTCCGTAGCCTCAATGATCTTGGTATGCCTGGAAGCCGAATTGAAGCGATTGAGCGAATGCTTACACGCCCTGAGACACTGCCGCGCATAGCTGCTGAAACTCAAGCACTTATCCAATCAGCCCTCGACGATATCTACATCGATGCAGACCAGAGAGACGCAGGACAATCCGTGGATCTTGCCTCGACTATTGAAGCACTGGAGAGGATGGCGAAGCGTCTCGAAGCACTCTCAAGTGAGGAAGGGGGATTCCATGGGCCAATCTGGCGCTTCCAAAGATCCGGTATGTTACCTTTCGAGACTGGGCGACTAGTTGGGGTGCAACGCCCTGAGATTGATGACCGGGCACTTCAAGAAATGGATCCAGAACGGAAAGAAGAAAACAGCAAGGTGGAAAGAAATGATGGTGAAGTTCGCTCTACTTGGGAACCCCTACCTGAACCTTCAGAGACACATGGCGTCAGTATCTCAAACCGATCTGATCTAGGCCTTGTTCCAACCTCAGCAATCCTTGGATCAAAGGAAGTTCAAGACCTCCATGAGACCGAACGGCAACTCCGTGAAGTCGATTCTATGTCCGAGCACCGACAATCTATCCGGAACGGTGTTCCCATGCCAGCAGACCCAAACCAACGTGATGCCTTGTCGTCGCTTGAGGACGATTTAGCGGATCTCGACATCTGAGAGGGAGTCCTATGTCGGACATAGATCAACTCCCAACTCTCCTTGCACGAGAGGAGGATATCGCTCCAGTAAGGTATCGCCGACCCTTCGATATCCTCTCACTTCTTCTTGGCCTAATCATTGCAGCAACAGTAGGATGGTATGGTTGGACAGAAGGCGGTATTGGCCCCATGGGTCCCGAGTTGGTAGTAGGACTTGCCTGCTTCCCAGGAGTGCTTATCGGACTAATGATCTCAGAAATCCTTTCACGGTTCTTCGATCGTTGAACTGTTTGTAGCCCTTACAGTTCCATTGACCTGATTCAATCCCTTCTCAATTAGGCCGCTAATACGAGCCCATGGAATGATGTAACGCATTCCTGCAACAAAGATTACGAAAATTAGTGCTGAAATTACAGTCCCATAGGTAAGTTGAAGCTCGAGTGACTCCTCAACTTGGCCACTCCACTGCGTCCCTTCGAAGACAGACATGAGGTCAACAATCAAGTCATCAAACTTCAGGGCAAGGGCAGTAACAAGACCCACAAAGAAAGTCATGCCAGCTGTATGCTTGAGATGGGAATTCAGAATATTGTCGAATTGCCGGACGTATTCTGGATCTTTCTTGCAAGATTCGGGGAGTTTGAACGCATACTGCATGTATCTTATTGTTGCAGAACCTGATTCCAAGAAGATCATCATCAGTAGACCAATCGTCAACAACGGGACAATTTCTGGCGCAATTAGGCCTCCCCATTGAGTAGCCTCACCAATCTGTACTGGAAGAGCCTGAAGATTGACCTCAACAGAAGATCGAACGCCCTCATAGGAAAGCAATGAATGAATTCCTAGATAGACGATAGTGGAACCTACCGACCATGTAATCTGCTGCTTAGACAAACGCCATACACCCATCAATCCAGTGAATACAGGAAGGAAGTAAATCAGTAGAATGAAGAGTTCAATGTAGAGCAGTAACGGCCCGATGAGATACTCCACATGATTCCGATTCATTTCGTCTTGGCCAAAGGGCAAGTATAGGGTAAATGAGCCAATCATTCCGAAGAGCCATGTAATGAGGAAAAGACCTGCAAGATACAGTAATGCAACCGATAGAATACCCAGATTAACACGGCGCCGAATCTTCATCGACTGATAGCCGAGGAAGGTCCATCCGGCAACAATTGCCCCGATAATCAAGAGTGGCATCCAATATCGGCCGTCCCCCTCGTTACCCATACCAATCATCCAATCAGGAATAGGCAATGACTTGTTAATCGAAACAAGATATTGATCTAAGGCGCCGAGAGTAATCGTGTGATCCACAGCTGGACACCAAGTTGCATCAATTGGATCACATGACCCATAGGTACGTGTCATCATTATGTACATCCAAACGAGAGAAATCGTTGCAGTAATCTGGAGGGCGAGTACCTGCCACTTCCGGCGAAGAGAACGCAAATGCAGACTGGTCTGCCCTTCGCTCTGTAAGTTCACTTCGTCTGCCATTCTATCACCCCATCTTGACCTGTAACAGAGCTTGGGACAGCTCCACGTCCGGCATCCAATCAATCACACGTGCTCCGAATCCAGCAAGAGCAGTCAAACGATTCTGACGCTCAAGCTTGAGAACCTCATAGGATGTTCGAGGAATTCGACTAACGAGCCGTTCAAAATCAACACTGCTCGGACTGAGGATAATGACCTCGTGGCCACGTCCAGCAAGGTCTCGCACCGCAGGAATTGTTGTCCCATCACCCTCAGCCGCACTAATGATGAAGACTGGGGAGCCTCGACTGAATCGAGATGAAAGCGCGTTTGTCACAGCTTGCAGGGGCATCGCACCCTTTGGAGCAACTCCAGCAAGGCTACTCAGGATCTTGAAATACTGCTTATCACCAGTGTCTGGTGGTAGGAATGAAAGGCGATCATCGTATACTGCAAGAGCCACGCTATCACGACGTTTGATGAAATACGATGCAAGAGATGCTGCTGCGACTGTGCCCACCTCAAGTGGATTCTTGAGCACTGTACCAATACGGCTGATATCACGGCTGTCGAGTAAAATGAATACGTCTGTTACTGCGTCCCTACACTTCTCATTGACAATCAATGTGCCCGTTCGGGCAAATGCCTTCCAATTGATAATCTTAAACGGATCACCCGGGACATACTCACGTAGGCTGAAGAACTCAGTTCCCGGACCAGGTGTCCTGAGAGTCGTTGCACCGGTATACATCTTAGGAGTGCGACTACGAACCATCGCCTCCTCAATTTCACGCACCTGTGGGAAGACAATAAGATCCGAACGGTGGTCAACATACATTTCCTGTGCAAATAGATTGAACGAATCGCGGTAGCGAATCGAAATTGGGCCAAGGGAGTAGTGCCCCCGTAGAGGGCAACGAAGTACGTAACGAATACGAGTAGTTTCACCAGGTCCAAGATTGACACGCATGTAATTGAGTCCACTTCGCAGTTTCATTTCATGTGGGATATTATCGTAGATTTCGAGTTGTTGAGTCCTACGCCAAGAAGAATTGGTAATCTCAAGATCAACGTATAGGTCGTCACCCTTGTACAGATTATCGGCACTGAGAGTACGAACAACCTCGATGTCACCATGACCTGTAATCCATGAGGCTACAGCGATAAAAGAAACAAAAGCAACACCAAAAACCATCATTTGGAAGTTAGACATCATCATTCCAATGAGAACTAATGATACTCCAGATGCACCAAGAATCGAAGCCTTTCGAGTCCACATATTCAGCGCCGCCCCCATGTCTTGATTCGCTTAATCACCGCGATGACTTCCTCCATCGAATATCGGCGATCTTCGAAGATGAATTTAACGAGCACAGGATCATCCACCATCTTCTGTAACTCACGTGCAGGCAAGGCATCGAATTCCTCACGACTCAATGAATTGACGTTTCTCACTCTGGTTAGTAGGATTTGCTTGATCTTCTTTGGATTCGCGTAGTACTCATATCTCGCTGCATCTCCATATCCATAGTAGATGATGCTGAAGACGTGCCTCCACGGCTCTGGATCCATCTTCTTGATGATAATGAACTCAAACATAACGAATAGTCCAAGGAACATAAACAGCATCGCCATCCAATCGTTAGTAAAGTAAATCAGAATATAGTAGAGAAGATTGTAGGTATCCCCCATGAAACTTGGTTGCTGATGGCGACTTTCATCAAAAATCACTTGTGCTTCTGCAGATATCTCACCATCCTCTGACATGAGTGCTTCAGCAAGTGCATCCAAAACCCATCGCCGATTGTCATTATCAGGCACCGTCTTGTTCAGGTCCCCATAAGCACCCTCCGCTAAGCCCACAGTATCGTAAAGCGCATTGATTAGAAGGCTGCCATCTGTCACGAAGAATGCACGACCAGCATCAGCATTGTCACAGTTCCTTGACCTGCAGTATTTGATGTATGTAGCGAATGGACCCTGCTCATCGGCACCAACTTCTGAACCACTGAATCCAACAGTTAGCTGACCATCATCATTGGTGTCAAGATATGCATCTTGAGAGGAGTAGCCGATCGCATAGAGATTCTGATCCTCGTCTCCTGAGAGGTCCTTATCGAATGCGCTGGGTTGGTTGAGAAGAAGATCGTAACCAGGGTCTGTATCATATTGCTGAGTTACAGAATCCCATCGGTGCGCACAGAGGCCAAGATCCGTCGAGGTAGGCAGACGTTCGAATCCAACACTAGGATTACTAGATTCAACATCGAGGAAATCGGGGACTCCGTCAATATCTCCATCCGCAGTACAAGGATTTGTTTCCGTCTTTGGACCCGAAGTGCTGGTGTAATTGAATCCGTTCGTAATATTCGACCATACGAAATTGTAGTCTAAACTAGGATCCCATGTCTGTGTATCATACAATTGGTGACCGCTAAACCCAAGACCAAAATCTTCAGCTAGGCCTTGTGAATATCCAAAATCATCTAGCATGATTAGAGTCCCACCACGTTCAACAAAGGTCCTAATGGCTTCAATCTCAGAGTTTGAATAACCGAGTCCTTCAACCAAATTAATCACAGATGAATCCCCACTGAAACTTGGTAACGAGATTGTATCGCGTTCCACGCCTGAGATTACAAACACCGTATCGCTAGGCGATTGAATCTCCTCTAGAAGAAGAGGGCTACTGACTATGCTAGTGGTTGTGAGGTTCTGTGCCTTGATATCTTCACGGAAGGAACTCATATCATTCCAATCCGTTCCGTAAGCACTCTGGTGTACTTCTGATCTTTCGATGTAAGTGCCCGCCACCGTCATTAGAAGGGTTCCAAGCGTGAGATAAAACAGGACTATCGCAATCGAACGACGTCCGTTCGCTGAACGCAACCAATCTGTCGCAGCAGCAGCGCTCAATGTAGCCAATCCAATCACCATCCAACAAGTGGAGCAAGATTCAGACGTTCATGCGAGCCTTAAGACGGTTGTGCGGTCCCGCGCATACAGATTAACGATGCAGTTGAACGATTGCGCCGATTTCTCGGACCTCGTCTATGGGGAGAGGAATCATTCCCCCCTCGGAAGGCCATGGTAGTTGGGCAGGATCTAATTCCTGCGCAATCTTAACCAAAATATAGGTTACAGAGCCGGTGCGTGAGTCAACAATAAGATCGGCGACATGGCCGAGAACATCTCCACTCCTGTCCCGAACCTCCCTCGCGAGAAGTTCCCGCGTGAAGGTTGCAGGCATCGAATCACCTCACACCGATTCAATCCCACGAAGACCGTCATTATTACGTCGAATAGAATCAAGTCCACTGGTAAGCATCGATTGAAGCTTTTCGTAATACTCCATCATCTGAGGTGTCACAGTAGGACGAACTCTATCGATAGCCTCCTCAAAGTGCTTACGAGTAATTGTCTTCCTCTTTGCCCTCATGGCGATAAGAGCGGCTTCACGACAAATTGCCTCGATATCTGCTCCGGTATATCCAGCCAACGGCTTCGCCATATCATCCAGAGAGAACTTTCCAATTGGCATACCATCAGTATGGATCTTCAAAATCTCACGGATAGATTCCTCATCTGGCGGAGGGACGTGCAGGACCCGTTCGAAACGACCCGACCGGAGAAGTGCTGGGTCAATCATTTCAGGACGGTTTGTTGCTGCAATGACAATGACTCCATCTAGGGCTTCGACACCGTCCATTGAAGCTAAGAGTTGGTTGACGACACGATTCATCACGTCGCTACCTTCGCCCCTATTCTCAACACGAGCACCTGCGATTGATTCGAATTCATCGAGGAAAATGATGCTAGGTGAGGCTTGCTTAGCCTTCTTGAACACCTCACGAATACCTCGTTCGGATTCCCCCACCCATTTCGAAATCATCTCTGGACCCTTGATAGAGATGAAATTCGCCTTCGCTTCATTCGCAATTGCCTTTGCAAGGAGGGTCTTCCCAGTACCGGGTGCACCAAAGAGGATTACACCTCTAGGAGGTTTCACACCAAAATGCTCGAACAACTCTGGCTGAGTCAATGGCCATTCAATACTCTCCTTAAGCCGATCTTTAATCTCATGAAGACCGCCTACCTGGTCCCATGATACCTCTGGAATCTCGACATAAATCTCTCTCAGTGCACTGGGTTCGATATCCTTTATCGCCTCCTTGAAATCGTTCATCTGAACCTCCATCTTCTCAAGAACCTCGGGTGCAATCTCTTCCTCATCTAGGTCGATTTCCGGAAGATAGCGCCGAAGAGCCTTCATGGCGGCCTCTCGAACGAGGGCATTGATGTCTGCGCCAACGAAACCGTAAGTATTCTCGAGGACCCATTCTATCTCAAAATCGTCACTAATTGGCATACCACGCGTGTGGATGTCAACTATCTCGCGTCGACCTTCCTTGTCTGGCACGCCAATTTCAAGTTCACGATCGAATCGACCGGGGCGCCGTAGGGCCTGATCAATCGCATCACGACGATTCGTTGCCCCGATTACGATGACATTGTCACGTCCATGCATACCATCCATCAATGTCAGTAGTTGCGCGACAACACGACGCTCTACCTCCCCTGTGACGTCTTCTCGCTTAGGGGCAATACTATCCAATTCATCAATGAAAATAATCGCAGGAGCATTTTGAGTAGCTTCATCGAAAATCTCTCTGAGTTGCTTCTCCGATTCACCATAATACTTCGAGATAATCTCTGGACCGTTAATCGAAGTGAAATGGGCTTGTGTCTCAGAAGCAACCGCCTTGGCAATCATCGTCTTTCCTGTTCCAGGCGGACCATGAAGGAGCACACCTTTGGGTGGATCTATACCCAGCCTGCGAAACAGAATCGGATGCTTGAGTGGGAGTTCAATCATCTCTCGGACTTTCTGGAGTTGATTGCCCAAGCCGCCGATATCTTCGTACGCGATTTGATGACCAGCAGCATCCTCTTCCTCGTCTAGTATCTCCTCTTTGATTACAATCTCCGTCTCTGGCGCGACTTGTACGATACCCTTGGGTCGAGTGCTTACGATTGCGAAGGGGAGGGCCTCAGCAAATAGAGTCATACCAGGGATGAAAATCCGATCCCCGGCTACAACTGGTCTCTTGTTCAAACCTCGGCGAGCAAATCCTTCGATACCTGGTCCAAAGCGGACCTTCTGCTGCTTAGCCATAACTGGAGAAAGAACGAGGCGTTCACACTTCTTGACCTCGACCTTACTGATATCGACACGGTCGCCAAGGCTAACCCCTGCGTTCTTTCGGATGATGCCATCTATTCGGATGACACCAAGATTAGCATCCTCTGGCCGACATCGCCATACAACTGCAGCCGTCTTGTTCTCGCCAGATATCTCGATGATATCACCTGGCTTCAGATCAAGATCATTGTTGAATGGGACACGAGCTCGGCCATGTCCAACATCACTGGGAATTGCTTTCGCAACACGGAGAGTCACTGATTCATCTGCTCCTGCCATCCTTGCACCTCGGGTGATAGGAACTGTTCATTGGGGGCTATTAAACCCAAACCGAAACCTACACTCTACGTCGTCAAGAGCCGTTCGTCACATTGATGAGACGAGGTTCGATGGCCCCTCATGGTACACATCCTTGAAACTGGCTTTGAATCCATGGAAACGTCTTCAAAGAATCCGAACGGATCTCCAAAAATCCGAGGATACAACATCATTGGAGGGCAACTGAAGTTAGCATCGGACGGAAGTACCTTCGTTTCCACAAACCCGGCTTGGCTTGAGGATGAATTAGGAGAATTTCCGCTATCTACTAAGGAAGATGTGAGGGATGCCTTGGCTGCAGCTCGCACTGCATTCCCATCATGGGCAGCAACACCTGCGCCCACCCGTGGCCAAATAATCGGCAATATGGGTCGCCTCCTAATGGAACACAAAGATGAGATTGTTCGCCTCCAGAGTCGTGAGATTGGAAAGACCCTGAAGGAGAGTGCTGGAGAGGTTCAGGAAGCGATTGATACTTGCCTATTTTTCCAGTCCGAGGGACGACGCCTATACGGCCAGACAGTCAACAGTGAACTCCCTGATAAGGAACTCTTCACCTATCGCCGACCACTGGGCGTGTGTGGTATCATTAATGCTTGTAACTTCCCTTCAGCAGTTCCTTTCTGGAAAATGATTCCAGCCATCATGTGTGGAAATACTTGTGTCTGGAAATCGCCTCAAGATGCGCCTCTTCTTTCATTCGCACTTGCACGAATTATGCACGAATCTGGAATCCCTGATGGTGTAATCAATCTCGTGCACGGGAAAGGTAGCGGTGCTGGACAACACCTAGTGGATGCTGTGGATGATGGGCTTGTCAACAAAATCTCGTTCACCGGGTCGACAGGTGTTGGCAAGATGATTGGAGAAATTTGTGGACGAAACCTCGTTTCCTGCTCTTTGGAACTTGGCGGAAAGAATCCACTTGTCATCATGCCTTCTGCAAATCTCGAAAACGCAGTTACTGGCGCCTACTGGGCAGGATTTGGAACAGCGGGGCAACGTTGCACAAGCCTTGGTAACCTGATTGTCCACGAGAGTATCTACGACAAATTCCTTGAGATGTACATGAACAAGGTTCGAACAACAAAAATCGGTGACTCAATGCGTCATGAGGATGTGTTGTATGGATCCATGTTATCCGAAAAATACGCCAAGGACTTCCTAAAGGGTCTCGATATGTGCGATGCGTCCGGTGCAAAGCGCATTCATGGAGAAGGGCGGATTACCGAAGCTAGCGCTCCAGAAAATTTCCTTGGATCTGCCAACGAGGGAGTCTACATGTGGCCTCATGTCTATGTTGATGTCACAGAAGATATGGAATGCTTCCATGAGGAGATATTCGGGCCCGTTGTCACAATCGTGAAAGCGAAAGACTTCGACCACGCCCTTCACCTTGCGAATGCTTCGCCCTACGGCCTATCATCGGCAATCTATACCAACGATCGCCTCGAAGCCTATCGCTTCAAAACTGGAATTAAGGCAGGAATGACAGGTATCAACAACTCCACCACGGGCGCGGAGGCGCACCTCCCATTCGGTGGCGTTAAGGGGTCAGGTAATGGAACACGTGAATCTGGGATTTGGGTGATTGAGGCTTACTCCTACTGGCACGCAGTAAACGATGAATTGAGTGGTAAATTACAACTCGCGCAAATGGACGTGGATGAAATCGAGATTGAAGAAGCAGAAGCAGACTATGGCGGCCTTGCTTGAATGGAAAATGAGTTCAAGCAATACCTAAAGAAGGAGGGTATCGACAAAATAACATGGCCAAATCGATTCTGGCCGTCATTGTCTTTGGAATCATGATTAGCAGCCTCAACAAGATACAAACCAGTGAGATGATTTTGAATTATATCGGCTCATTTCTTCTGGTGATTTCAACAGTGGCTTGGTCAATAATTTCAGTTGTTTTAACTCTAGCAACTTACAGGATTATCAGGCAAGATCGAAGAAGCGATGGGACTCATGCGTCTACTAAATGTAATGCTTGATGGGATTCCAAGAAACAATAGAGATAAAGACCGTTGAAAAAAGGGTAAGGTGCTATACTATGGGAACTACAGTCAAGCTCCCAATGTCCAGTGGTTTTGGAGAAACGGATAGGATTGATCGGTGGTGGACACAACCACTGTGGATGGGGGTTGCACTAACTGCAGCCTTAGTATACACAGTGTTGAGGCTGGTTTTCTTTGATTCTCAAATCCACTATGAAAATCACAGGGTTACAAGTCCAATTTTCTCTCCAGATATCATCCATCTCTGGAATCTAGATGTTCCAAATTGGGCAAATTCTGCGATGTTGATTCTATGGATTCCATTTGGTTTTCGCGGGACTTGCTATTACATGCGAAAAGTGTACTACAGGACTTTTTTTGCTAGTCCAAGCGCATGTATGGTCGCGGAGCCTAAAATTTCCAAGAAGATTGGATACCGTGGTGAAAGAGGACTTTTCTTCTTTAATCATCTACATAGATACATGCTATACCTAGCATTGATCATACTGACAATGAAGTATTTCGATATCCTTCACACAATGCAATTCTACTCGCCTAATGGACAAACTAGCATTGGGCTATCCATTGGAACAATAGTGCTTACAATCGAAGCCTTCCTTCTAACTATGTACGTAACATCATGCCATGCATTCAGACATTTGATTGGAGGAGGAGCAAATAGATGGAGGGGTAGCCTTGGGAAATTTCAAGGAAAAATGTACGAAATTGTAAGTGGTTTCAATATTCACCATGGATTTTGGTTTTGGACCAGTTTAGCAATGGTTTTTCTTGGGGACTTATTTGTGTGGGGTGTCGCAGAGGGGGTCCTCAGCGACCCCAGGATATTCTGAGGTTTGACCTATGGATGAAGGATATACTACTCACCAGTATGATGTGGTAGTGATTGGAGCTGGTGGGGCAGGCCTCAGAGCTGCAATCGAAGCAAGTTCTCATAATGTTTCAGTTGCTATTATTTCCAAATCAATGCTAGGAAAAGCTCACACAGTTATGGCTGAAGGAGGAGCCGCAGCAGCTCTTTCAAACAAAGATCATCGTGATTCATGGCAAACACACTTTCGTGATACAATGAAAGGAGGAAAATATCTTGGAGACTGGAGGATGGCTCAAATTCATGCTCAACAAGCACCTGACCGTATCCGAGAATTGGAACAATGGGGGGCTGTTTTCGATCGAACTCCAAAAGGGATAACCAATCAGAGAAACTTCGGAGGCCATACCTTCCCAAGGCTTGCCCATATCGGAGATGCAACTGGTCTCGAAATAATACGAACATTGCAGCAAAAAGGAATCCACACAGGCATGGAGGTATTCATGGAATATACGGTTCGAACGCTATTCAAGACCGATGGCCATATCAGTGGATTTTTTTGTTACAACCGTCAAGATGGTAGTTTGCATCTTTTCAAAGCAAAAAAAATCGTTCTTGCAACTGGAGGCATAACTCGATGCTGGGAAGTTTGTTCTGGGTCTTGGGAATATACTGGAGAAGGACATGCGCTTGCATACTGGGTTGGAGCACATATGGGTGACATGGAATTCGTACAGTTCCATCCTACTGGAATGATTTGGCCACCGTCAGTAAAAGGGATCTTAGTTACTGAAGGAGTTCGAGGCGAAGGTGGAATGCTGCGTAATTCCGAAGGGAAACGATTCATGTTCGATTATGTTCCAGAAATGTACAGAGAGGAATTTGCAGATACAGAGCAAGAGGCTCTAGAATGGGTAGAAGAAGTGATCGCCGGCAAACTCGCAACAAAAAGACGGCCCCCTGAACTGCTAACCCGAGATGTTGTTGCAAAAGCGATAAACAGTGAACGAGAAGCAGGCCGCGCATCTGAACATGGTGGAGCATATCTTGATATTTCATGGAGAGACGAAGATGAAGTTAGAAAGAAACTCCCAGGTATGTATCACCAATTCATGGAACTCGCCGCAGTTGACATTACCAAGCAAGCTATGGAAGTTGGGCCAACCGCGCATTATGTTATGGGGGGAGTCAAAGTTGATTCGTATACCCAAGAAACAACAGTTCCAGGGTTATATGCTGCTGGAGAAGCAGCGACAGGACTCCACGGAGCCAATCGGCTTGGAGGAAATTCCCTCTCAGACCTGATTGTGTTCGGGAAGATTGCAGGAGAAGCCGCGGCTATTGCTGCAAAATCCACTTCAGATTATCTTGATATCGATCAAAAAGAAATTGATTATGCAATCAAAACTACCCTAGCCCCACTCAACCGCTCAGAAGGTGAGAACCCCGCAACTGTTGTTGAGGATTTGCGCCACATGATGCAAAACAAAGTAGGGATCATCCGCACTGGAAAACTACTCAAAGAAGCCTTGAAAGATCTGGATGAGTTAGAGAATAGAGCGAAATTTACATCTTCTCCAGGTGGCAGGATATACAACCCCGGCTGGCATCAATCGTTGGAAATACAGGCGATGATAGATGTTAGCCGGATGTGCGCTCTTGCTGCATTACATCGTGAGGAAAGTCGAGGTGGCCACACGAGAGAGGATTTTCCGATCCCAGATCATCAAAAATGGGGAAAAATCAACAGTCGTATCAAACAAGATGAAAGTGGAAATATGGTAATTGATTATACCAAGTACCCTCCAATACCCGAGGAATTGAAGGTGCACCTTGACAAGGATGACCTGCACGAGGAGGAATAAAATTGGCAGACAAAGTTACTTTCAGTGTCTTCAGGGGCGCTCCTGATGATTCAGGAGTCGCTCAAGGAGAAATGATCGACTACACTGTCGAATTAGACGAAGGTATGGTTGTTCTCGATGTTATTCATAGAATACAATCATCTGACGCACCTGATTTAGCATGTAGGTGGAATTGTAAGGCTGGTAAATGTGGATCTTGCAGCGCGGAAATTAATGGAAAATCACAACTAATGTGCATGACTAGAATGGACGAAGTGTTTCATGATATGCCTGACCCATCTGCTCCAATTACAATAAAACCCATGCAATCATTTCCGCTACTTCGCGATCTAGTCACAGACACATCGTGGGCTTACAAAACAGATAAGCGAATATCGCCAATCTCAGGCCCAGATGAGAAAGATTGGGTTTTCCATCAAAACGAAGCAAATCGGATTCAAGAATTCAGAAGTTGCATTGAGTGCATGTTATGTGTGAATACATGCCATGTAATGCGTGAACACCAAATGTTCGAAGAATTTGTTGGTCCAAGGTTCTTTGTCCGACTTGCAGGTTTAGAAATGCATCCGCTTGACAAGATAGAACGATTGAAAGAGATAAAGGACGATTTTGGCATCAATTACTGTAATATTACTCGTTGCTGCACAGAAGTATGCCCTGCTGGAATTAACATTACAGACAACGCAATCATTCCGTTAAAGGAACGTGTAGTCACCGAATACTACGACCCACTTGCGATACTTGCGAAGAAACTTGGTCTTCGCAAATAAGCAAGTTGCATCCGATCAGGGTGTGAAGGTGATTACCAATTCATCTGTCATCTGGAAGGCAATGAACATCAAGAACATGAAAACACCGATGACTTGGTGATACTTCTTGGAATTGTTAATGGCAGCCCCTACAGCAGCACAACCCACAATTG
This sequence comes from Euryarchaeota archaeon UBA251, assembly GCA_002497905.1. Taxonomy (GTDB): domain Archaea; phylum Thermoplasmatota; class Poseidoniia; order Poseidoniales; family Thalassarchaeaceae; genus MGIIb-N2. The sequence goes on along the minus strand of DAFJ01000024.1, from coordinate 6,562 downwards.
TAGGCATAATCACCTGAGGTGTAGCTAGCGCCTTCCCGAACAGAGCAAAGTTCACCGCGCTAGATGAGAATAACGAAATTGCTACGATGACAAAGAAGGCCTTGTGCACCGAATAGTAGTGATTTTCAAGATTAATCTGCCCTTCATCTGTTGCTTTAGGAAGGACCAGTGTCGTGAAAAAGTAGATTGAAGACAGATTCACGACCAGGAACCAATATTGTCCATAATTCCAGATATCCATATCGATAGATAGCGACCACAACCCCCACCATGTGTAAATCGCCCACATAGTAACGGTGACAACCCAAAGCGAATTGAGCCAATATGTTTTGACTCGGTCACGTATTTCATACAAATCCGATACTGCTCGAAAGATGTGCGTAAGAGCCAAACCAAGAATCAACGAACAGAAAATAGTCACGAATTCAAAGGGAGACATCTGCATTGCTATCAGGAAAAAAAACCTGAAGACACTCTATCAAGAATAACCTCTATCCAATAACTCAAATGGATAATTCAGAGAAGAAGGGGTTCGCCTAAGACCGAAGGGGACGCCGACGGTCTAAGGCGGGGGATGTTCTGGGCCCTAAGGGCGGTTCATGGGAATTATTTCCAAGAGGGTGTCTGCAGAGCTGCTCAAAGGCGCTCGATGCCGACCTTGCTGACGTTGGCCTTCCAGACCGTGTCACCCTTCAGCCACGCAGGTGCGCTAGCAGGCTTTGGCACCTGGTTGCGCTGCCCAGTGAACACGTGGACCTTGTCCGTGCCGCGCTCGCGCAGACGGATGTCCTTGTGTCCCTTGTTGGCGGCCTTTAGGGCCGCCTGGCGGGGCTGCTTGTTGTGGTACACCGTGGAGGTGTCCTTCCCGTTTTCCATTAGTACGAAGTACTTCTTTTCACTCATCAGGCTTCACCTGTGAACAAACCTGCTTGGTTTCTCGCGTATAAACTTTAACCACAAAAACGCAATACGTCTCCGAAATCAACGGTTTTTCAGGGATTCCGAGGGGTTCCTCGCAGTCCATCGATGTGCTCAAATCTCAGCGCCAGCAAGTGTTTTTGTGTTTGAAACACCTTCGACTTGGCGTACTTTCTCAACGACAAATGCGGCAATAGAAGACATGTCTTCTGAAATTACCTTGATTATTAGATCATAGTCGCCGAAAAGGAGAGTTGCATCTGCAACTTTATCCAGTCCCTTAACCGATTCAAAGACAGAGAACTCCATTCCCGGTTCAACATTCACAAGCACGTATCCAGTTGCCATGGAGGGCGATAAAGGCATTAGCCAATCAAGGCTTTGCTACAGTAATCAACTCAATCCTCATTCACAACATCACTATCATTTGTCGAAACATCAGATTCATCATCAGTAATTGAAGAGGTGTCGAGTTGCATCAGTAAAGCATCGGATTCCGCAACAATCCAAGGAGATTCGGATTCATCCTTCATCGAAGTAAAACGTGCGCTGCGTAATACTTGAGTAATTAACAGCAACAGTATCAGAACTGCGAGTACGACACCAGGTAACATGAAACCAATTCCATCCGCCTGTTCCTCAGTTTCTTCAAATGAATCATCTATGAGTAGTTCCACCTCCCCTGTGACATTCAATCCCGTGATATTGGATTCGTCAACACGACCAAGCTCATCTCGACACACAATACTTGCACTGACGTTCTCCATCGGTCGACCTGGTTTCCATTCGACAAGAATGCCACCCTCCTGGCCGGGTGACGCCTCTACAGATAGAATACTAAGGTTCCCTTGAACAATATCGATATTGCACAGAACACTAGACAAGTCGTCAAGATCTGTTACATTGAACCCTATCGTACTAGGGATACCAACCTCAGCCCCTAATGGCCAATGAATATCGTGAATTACAGGTGAGGGAAAAATAATCTCAATCGATTCGGTCCAGCCCGAGGCCAGCCCATCCTGATCCACAGCAATCAATACGATTGAGGCCCCCCCCTCTGTGAAATCTGAAGGAACATTCACAGTGTATACAATGGCATCTAATACCTCACAGTTAGAAGGGGTTTCAAGTGAGAAATCAAGCGTCTCACTCCACCCTGCCTGACGAATTGATGCAGTCGTCTGCAAGACCTTGCGATGGATATCGAGAGACACTACCATGTGATTGGCCTCACCTCGATTCAAGATTGAACCATTTACTAGAGGGAATATCTCCCCTCCTCGACAGATGTTAATCTCTGAAATTGACGGTGGACGAGTCTCTACAGGTAAAGAAATAGATTGGATAGCTTGACCTGCATCACGATCGATAACAGATACATCGAGTAAGAGCGTACCTGCCGTCAGACCCGGGCCAGGCATCGGAATCGGGACGATAGTATCAGTACCATCAGTCATGGCCGTGAACGGGATTTTCATCTCACCCTGCTCTGGCCATTGCAATGTCAATTGACCATTTGCCATTCCATTTACAGCATCCAAATCCAACACGGAAATTCTCACTGATTCATTTCCAACACCAAATGCGAAACCTTCCGATATACCCTCCCTCTCAAAGGTCAACAAAACGGTTGGTGCCTCGTTTTCAACGCGGATCGATCGGGTTGACTGGGTATTTCCCTCTGAATCAATTAGACGGCCAAGAATGGGGATTAATGGCTGATCTAATGGAAGGAGTAAGGTGCTTGCATAGCAATGAAAACTAGATGATGGATCCTTCGGAAGAGCGACGACAACCCCTAAGACACCGGATTCAAAAGAGAACGTAGGAGCCTCAGTAATAGGATCATGATCTACATCCTCAACACAAGCACGAATGATTGCTTCTCTCCCTCGAATCATTCCTTCAGGGGTGCTTGATGGAAGATTTGTATCTCCGTTCCAATCGTTCTCATCAGCACCCTGAATGTGAATCCCATACCAAATCGAAGGGGAATCTATGAATTCAAGAGCATCGGTGAGGTTTGAAGTCACATTGACGCCATCGATGTCGGTAATATCGAATTGTACATCATAAAAATCAAGGGTGGCATTACCAGGAACATCGAAGAAGGCTGTCCATCGTTCGGAACCACTCGATAGAGCATTCATCGAAATCAAGACAAATCCTTCTGGTCCGATGATTGTCATTTGAGCTGTTGCCATACCAAAATCATCCGTCGCATCCACCCAACAAGCAACAGTAGCACCGCGTGGGACAACATTTGACGAACAAGCAATATCTGTGATTACCGGGGGCCCGTTAATTTGCGTATTCACCGTTTGAAAATTGTTGTGTACGACCCTTTCTGAGAGAATTCTCGACTGCACAAACTGGGATCGATTCAAGATTGGACCATCATCCGCGATGTAACGAACCTGGAAATCCACATATCCGGTAGTTGAAGTCATAACCGGGATGAGGAGTGTTGCGATAGAACCCGGTTCATCGCCTGCAGGCAAAGTAATCGATTGATTTGTCAACAGATAGTTACCAATTCTTTCCCTAACTTCAATCCATCCAGATGCGGATGATGCACCAAGATTTGCAACGTCCACATGTATCTCAAAATTCTCATTCGCTGAAGCCCTAACAGGTATCGATACATTCCGAACTTCTACGTCGTGTAACTGATCCGAAAATGGCGCCATCTTTGGGTCCCCTACAACCACTCCCATCCAAGACAGGTGGCCGTTAGATGCAGTGTAAGCCTCACCAAGATTGTACCCTGATGCATAGTAAGCAGTCATCAAATCTGGCCTAGATACTGCTGTCAGATAAGGCTCGTACACATATCCTTTGACACCAGAAACACCATCCTCAAGAATATCGGCAATGAGGCTCTGCCCATATTCTGTGCCCCAATTGAAGGAACGCCCCCCCGTTGATACTGCAGTCTCCGCGATAGACCCTGGAATCCAGCCCATATGTGGGCGGATAATTCGAAGATTTGTCGTGTCGAAGTGCAAGGTGCCTTCGCGACTAATATTCAGAATCTCGGCTTCGTAAGAAATCTGTAATGTGGTTGCATTTTCATGTGGACGGAATCGTATGGCCTGTTGGGCCCAAGAAGGTGTCATGGTAGTTGGATTGGTTGAATTGACTGAAAGAAGAGAGCCATTGCCGTCGTAAGCTTCTATGTTCAACATCCAATCTGCATTAATCTCCCCTGTAGATCGGCCATGACCTGAGAGAATCCACGCATGGTCTGTCTGTTCTAAATCAATTGTGAGGTTAGTAGAGATTCGACTTAATCCCTGACCAACGGTTGTGAAAGATGGACAATCGAGGGCTACTTCCCCATTAACCAGAGTAATGTCGGATGCATTGAGAGCCTCGGTCCACACCTGAACCTCGTCGATTTGTCCAGCCCAATGCGTATTTCCTGCTCGATTAACACCGAATTTGTAAAGATCAATCTCATCGATTGCTCCGCTTGGCAATGTGATATTATTGACGAGAGTTCCATCCATGTACTGCATCAGTTGATCACCGTCCTTCACCACCACAAAGTGAACCCATTCACTTGCAGAAACTGTGCCAAAATCGTATCTAGAGTTGTGATATAGTTGCCAGACACCTGGTGTCGAACCACTAGTCATAATTTGGAAAGAATCGAAATCGCCACCCACATCATTCACAGCTACAACAGAGGCATACCCTGGTTGTCCTGTATGGTTCGCCTTAGCCCACAGGGAGATAGTGAAATTACCTAAGCGATCGTCAACATCCACTCGTAGTTCATCATCAACACCATCCAAATGGATACAGTTCCCAAGCAAACAGGATTGCCATGTTGGAGACCCTGACATGGAAAGATTCGCATCACCAACCAAGTCCTCGACGACTGTTCCGTTCCCAGCTTCAAAATCCCAATGATGGACTAGAATATCCGAACGGATGGGAGCACTCATCGCACGACTGAACGCTGAAGGAGGAATTACCTGTTTTGTTAGATTTGGACCCTCCCATGAAACGATATGACCGGCCCATCCGCCATGCTCAAAGAACTCGGCTCGGAATCGATGTTCGCCCCCCGTAAGATTGACCGTAACACCCACCTCTCGCATACCATGCACACCTGAATTGTTGACGACTAGGACGTCATCAATCCAAATCATAACACCGTCATCAGCATTAGAATAGATTGTCCAGTTCCCATCCTCGGGAATTGTCAGCACACCAGTGTGACGTACCGAGAAATAGTCGGCAAACCGTGAATCGAGACCGGCCCAATATGTGTTCACTTGAGTCTGATCGATGTTGGCCTCGGAACGGAAATGGTTCGGGGCACGGTTTGTGAGATTCGGCATGAAGGATGAGTTGTAAGACAATCCCTGATTGTCGAAATACTCAGCTAAGAGGCCTGAGGTAATCTCCCCATTTGTTGCCGAGCACGGTGCCGATGAAATACTGAGAGATGCTGCCCCATTGCCATTTTTCTTAACGGAATCGTCCCAGTACCAATCACTTGTCTCCCCTACCGATACCACAGGAGTGGATGCCTCCCATGAACGGATACCCGAACTTGTAGAGCCATCCGGAGCATCCAACCCACTGTCTGGTAGTTGGTTATCCCCCCAAGAGCCGTCGTTACTCCCCCACGCAGCATATTGGATTACATTATCGACATTCGTCAGATAAGTTGAGTTCTGATTGAACTCGGTAGGAAAACCAAGGGTGCCATTGACTATTTCATCGGCACGATATAGGGCATCATTCCAGAACTGATATCCAGAAGAATTCCGATTTGTAGCCAAATCGAGAACAGTAGTGCCTCTAGAACCGTATGACTCGTTGGCAAGATCAATGAGGCCAAGTGCAGTACTAACATCATATCCAGTCAATCTAGTAACAATATAGAATCCCTGATCAATCCGATTGAATATTGGCACAGGCGTCTCACTATAACTGGAATAATCATCTCCAACTGTGTCCGACCAAGGGCCATACGCATGCTCAGTCCAGTAATTCGCATGAATTGCTGGAGAATACTGCGCAGAATCGATTAGAGCTAGTTCTGAATCAAATGATGCACGTGAATTAGTGCCTCCATTAACCCGAAGTGGAATGCCTTTTGTGGTGACAATGTAGTTGATTTCGCCGCCAAGTGACCGATTTAGCATCATCTCTCGAACTGGATCAGCAAAGAACTCGTCGAATTGCCCTGCATTGATTGTCTCACTGGTAGGGGTGCTTTCATTGGTTAAGCGGAAGATTCGTTCCTCTGGAATACCACGAGCTGCAGCGAAAGTTTCGCCTATTTGGACACTGTCCATACTTCTGTTATTGATGAGAACTGCAACATCGGAATAATTAGCCCATGTCGTATGATGGAAACCCTCTGGAACTGCGATTGTAGACGTACCCGATGAGGAGCGAGCATGTGCGGCCTCATTCAAGGATTCAGGGGTAGATATTGGTGGAACACATAGTGTCCAAGGATGAATAGCTACGAGGGCCAAAATCAGTATACTTGTGACCCTCATATTGGACTCCAACTCGAATCAAGAATTGAACCAATCGGGCAATGGTTTTCCTGTAAGGAAATATTCGTGAAAGGATATATAACAAAATTCCTGTTGGCTGGCACGTCATGGAC
>DAFJ01000002.1 GCA_002497905.1 Euryarchaeota archaeon UBA251 | reverse complement strand
TATGCCTCCAATGGACGCTCCACCCGCCCCCCCTGGGCCTCCTGCAGATTTACTTGGAGGAGATCTCCTCTCTACTCCTCCTGCACCCCCTGAGTTGGAGATTGAATCCGATGATAGCAGTGATGAATCTGTAGATCCTCTTGCAGATTTGGGCGCTTCTCTCGCGAGTGATCTACTTGGTTCCTCTGAAGAAACAACTGTGGAAGAGGCTGAGGTTGAGGTAACTGATGCGTTGAGTTCTCTCAGTATAGATTCTGACCCTGTAGATGCAGGTTCTCTTGACATGCCTGTTATTGAGCCTACAGCTGACCACACTGGAGCTAGGGTCCGCCCTGTCTCAGTAGTGGACTCCCTTATTGGCGACAAACTGCATGTCCAGTTGCATGAGGTAGAGAATACCCATGTGTCCAGTGACGGTGAGGTCCAGAAGCAGAAGGTGGATGGAACATTAACGCTTGAGAATCCGAGTGACAAGGACCGACTTTGGGATCTCGATGTTTTCCTGACTTCGACGGATAATACTGATTTTGATGATAGCCGTATCCGCGTTCGTGAACTTGAGGCTGGAGCAGATACATCATTCGACTACTCTGTATCGGGACCTCAGATGATTCGTGTTTCCGAAGTTATCGACACCCATCCCGAGCGAGAGAAGCCATCGTTCTCTCTCTCACATTCGGATGAGCCTGTCTTGATGAACATGAACCTCAGTGTTGAGAATACAGCCAACTGTGATCTCACTGACGTCAAGGTTTGTCGTACCATCCCTTCTCAGTTTACGTATCATGAACATGATCACATTACCGTTGATGGTGATGAATTCGTCTGGAGCATTGGCACTCTACCTGCTGGTTCTACGACTCAACTCTCCCTCTCAGCCGATGTTATCGCAGCTGAAGTGGGTGATTTTGATGCAGGTAAGACGACTGTTACCTACGAGGCTGCCTCGACTCTATCTGGCACCGGTTTCCAAGAGGTCGATGGCTGTTCGCGCTGTTTTTCCTACATGAACGCGAATGAAGGGGAGCGTCCAGACACTTGGGCTTGTCAGGCCGTCTTTGAGAATAAATCGTCCTTCGCGGTTGATCTTGTCCTTCTACGTGTTAACATCGCAGGTGAGAGTGAACCGTTGTTCGATATCATGGATGTTCCAGATGATGTCAAGCCAGGGGGGCGCTGGGAGAGTGACGAGAAGTCGGTTGATTCCAGAGATCAGCCTAACTTCAGTCAAGAGTTGACCTATAGCGTGATACCTCGTGCATCTCGATCGACTAGTGGAACAATCACGATGGAGCCTACAGTTCTAACAGTGCTCGAGGCGGATGTGTCCAAGGCAATGGACATGGCAGTCCTCAAGTCCTACAGGCCTGCGGACATCAATGTCGAGATGAAGGTCAAGAACACCGGAAGTGCAGACATCAATTTGATGCGTATCAGCGACGATATCCCTGGTCTGTTTGCTTCACCTGATCTCGACACAGTACGTCTGGACATCGATGGTGATGAGTTGTTGTCTGACATGTACAAGGTCGATGTGAAGGATGGTCAGACCATCGAAGAGGAGCATGTTTCTCCTGATGGTCCTGGGCACACACTGCGAATAACTGTTGGAACCAAGGGCCCTATTGGCTTGTCTGACGGTTCTACTCTTCGTGTCCGTTACAAGGTCCATGCACCTGATCCCAGTCCTGACAACAAGCTCGTGACGGCACCAGTCCGTGTTGACTTCAGTGCGGAGAAGAACGGCCCTATCGCTACGCGCGGTGCAGAGGATGTTCCTACGTTACGAGTCAGCCACAAGCGACGTAAATTCAACACTGGCAAGGAGGTATTCCCTGCCGGTGGAGCCGGACGCTACGAGGTCCTTGTGATGTTCCACAATAAGTCGGATACGGCGCTTGAAGATCTGATTATTCATGATGTGATTCCTCACGGATTTGAACTCAAGAGCACTCGGATCGATTCCAATAAGGGTAACGAGCATGATACTGCTCACAGCGAGGAGGTCCACGATGAGGGTACCAAGGTGGTCTGGAACATTGGCGTGATTGCCAAAGACGAGAGAATTGAGATCATGTATGAGATTCTTGGCGATGCTGACAGTGAGTTTGAGGTCAAGTCCGCCCAGGAGTTCCATGGCGTGACCTTCGGCGATGAAATTGACGAGGATTACAACAACCAAGCACCTGCTTTGGTTGTCGAAGAAGCTGTAGATGATGCTGATGATGAAGGCGAAGAAGAACCCTCTCCTCCCAAGTCAATGGGATTCTCTGATAATGTTCTCGACCGTGTCATGAAGAAGCATGGAATCGAGGATCGTGAGGGCTTTATTGCCCATGCTTCGAGTTTCGATGATGATGACAATGGTTACCTCAATGAAAGGGAGCTCACCAACGCAGCAGATGCATGGGGAGATGATTCTGACTCATCCGATATTGAGGGAGATGATGATGATGGCGATGATGATGATGGCGATGATGATGATTCAAACGATGAGGTCTCTTCAGAGTCGGATGATGATACAGTTTCTGAGGAATCTACTGAAGATGAGGATACTCCCGAGGGAGACGATGATGATGGAGATGATGCGGCTGACGAATCTGTCGAAGAAGAATCTACAGATGCGGATGATTCCTCTGGAAGTGAGGACGATATGATGGATGCTATGATGGATCAACTCATGGCGGACTCGTTCAAATCTGACGGGGATTCTGATGGTGCTGAAGTAGTCGTGGAATCTGAAATCGGGGATGTTGAAGATGCAGCTCCTGCTGAAACTGTGACTTGCCCAATCTGCCAGGCCTCCAACGATGCCCTTGCGGCTCAATGTAGTACCTGCTCCTACGTCTTCTGATTTAGAGTTCAAAGTCCAAAATATCCCTTTGCGAATCTTGACTTTTCTCTGGATTGTCGAGTAGTTCGTCCAAGAGGTCTGCTGCATTTATCGTGGGTCTCGATAAGGTACTTTCATCAGGTACTTCTGAGGACGTACGTGCTTCCAAAATAGATGCATCTCGGTTTTGATTAGGGTTTCTTTCAGTTTGTTCTGCAATGGGATCCATTGTTGGGATGGGATGGCCAAGCATTGGACCGATCTCAGTCAGAATTCCATGGAGTCCTCTGTGCGTAGCGCCAGTCCGTTTGAATTCAGCTAGTGCACTTGTCCATGCCTCTTGGTTACGGCCGCGTATCATCCAGCATCTACAGATTGAGATTACCCCTTCAACCGGGTCCATACCTATTGAGAGTGCACGCATGAACTGCCTTTCAGCAATTTTTGCTTTGCCAAGAACAAGATTCGAGCGGGCGGAAGTAAGGACAGCATCGAGACGCTCAGGATGATTCTTGATGACCTTCTTGAGTACCTTTACTGCCGCCTTATGTTCTCCTTTTGCTCTGTATGATTCGGCTAGACGGACTGCGAAGGTCGCGTGCTGAGGCCACTTTTTGAGTGCATCTTTCAGGATGGTTATGGCCTCGTCCCTATTCCCTGACGCTTCTGCTGACATCGCAGCACGAAGGGTCTCATCTGGTCCGTCCATACTGGCTGCAGTGAACTCGGATGAATCAAGCCTTTCGATGATGTCCTTAGACCGAATGGTTCATTCAACTTCGTCCATGAAAATGTAGTGTGGCCCAGCCATCCGATGACCCTGAGATCCCAATGGGGAGTATGCTTACCCCATTGTTGATGCTCGTTGTGATGTCTTTCTTCATCTTCATCCCATCCGTTCGAGAGACTCTTTCCGTTGTTGCTGGTAGCGTCCTAGAGCCTGCAATACCATTCCATGATACTCTCTTTGTCCCAACTGTCCTTATTCTTGGATGTTCCATCATGGTGATCAATACTCTGATTCGTTCTTTCTTCATGGATAATGTCAAGCAAGCACACTTCAGTCATCGCAACAAGCAACTTCGCTCAATCATGAATGAGGCACGGTTGGAGAGGAACAATGCTCGTCTAGAGAAGATTACTCGCATACAACAGAAGATGATGCCAGAGCAGATGAAAATGCAAACTGCGATGATGCGTCCGATGATGTTCACGATGGTCTTCATCTTCGGGATATTTGGTTGGATGTACACGAATGTTGAATCTTTTCGCGTTGATCATGTGAGTTTACCATGGAGGCCACAGTGGGACATGAATGCTCGTGTGTTGTGGATTTTCCCAGCTTGGGTCTTTGTTTACATCTGCCTGAGTGCACCACTAGGGCGAGTTCTTGACCGTCATATTCGGTTAATTCGATACCGAACTCATCCGCTTATGGTTGCTGGAGAGAAGATTCCCGAACCTCTGCTTGCAATGCTAAAGGATAACCCGAAGGAAAATGCATCTTCGATGAAGGTCCGTCAGTCGCAACGTGGAGGGCGTAGAAAGAGGTCGAATAAGGAGGAATCTTTGATTCCTAAATCCGCAAACACAATTCTCTCTCCAACCGCTGTACAGGGGGAGTGTCCAGTGTGCAATTCATCTAACATCGCTCGAGGGAAGGGCGGTCGTCTTCGTTGCAACGTCTGTTGGGAGAGCTTCCGATCCTGAGGCTAGGACATGGTCCGTATTACTGTCAGTGGATTGCCGGGTTCCGGCACCTCGACTTTGGTTCGGGGGATTTGTGAGGCACGAGGTTGGTCTGCATTGAACGGTGGAGATGTATTTCGAGAAGAGGCAGCAAGTCGAGGGCTTTCTGTCGCGGAATTTTCTCAACTTTGCAAATCGGATCCAGCAGTCGATCGAGAATTGGACAGCCGTCTTGTTGAAGCGATGGAGGATGTGAGCGGCCCAGAGATAGTTGAATCAAGGCTCGCTGGATGGTGGGCGTATCGCAATAACATCGATTGCTTACGGATTTGGGTTGATGTAGAGTTGGATGAGCGTCTGGATCGTGTTACAATGCGTGAAGGCGACGATGTGAGGAGACGTGAGGAATCGCTTCTTCGCGAGGAAGCAGACCGGCAGCGTTACACCGAGTTGTACGGCATCGACATCTTATCCATGGAACCTTATGACCTTGTAATCGATGGGACGAAGCCCTCTGCGACAGATGTTCTTCAAGTCGTTCTCACTGCAATGGGGGATGCCTCTTGACCGTCCGCGTCCTTGACAGTGGGGCCACTACCGACGAAGCAAGTGGGGCGCCAATCTGGCAGCGTTCTATCGAAGAGCGTATGGATTCTGGCCTCATACTTATCGACAAGCCCCCTGGTCCAACTTCTCATCAAGTAGCGGCTTGGGCACGAGATATCCTTGGGGTAGATCACCTTGCTCATGGCGGAACTCTAGATCCGTTTGCGACTGGCGTTTTGACACTCATGACAGGTCGAGCACGTCGATTGACCTCACAGGTCCTTGGCCACGATAAGGAATACATTGGAGTCCTCAAGGTCGGCGGAGATGCTGACATGGAGGCTTTGGCTGAGCAGGTGTCAAGACTACGTGGCGAGATTTACAACGTCCCACCCACGGAATCTGCTGTCAAAATTCAAGTGCGAACTCGTCGAATCAAGGCATTTGAAATTCTTGACACAGAGGAGCGCCTTGCTGTTCTTCGTGTTGCCTGTGCAGCTGGAACCTACATCCGCACACTTGCACGCGATCTTGGATTATTGATAGATGCTCCAATTCAGTTGATTGAACTTCGACGTACACGTTCAGGTCGATTCACAGAGGATATGATAATCTCAATGCAGGAACTTACCGATGCAGTCCATCTGTGGAAGAAGGGAGGTGATGCCTCTGCCATGCTTCGTATCGTTTCACCAATTGATGCACTGTTCGACGGTCGATCTGGCCTCGTCCTGAAAGATGGGGCAGTAGCAGCGGTTGCCCATGGTGCTGTATTGACTCGTCCAGGAATCCAAGCAATAAATGGCGATTTTGAGACAGGTGATGACATAGTTCTCTGGAGTATGAAAGGTGAAGTCGTCGCTGTAGCTAACGCCTCGCGTAGCACATCTGAGATCCCATCAATTGAGAGTGGAGAAGTCGCACGACCCCACACTGTGTTGATGCCGTCGGAAACCTACCCCCGTAAGTGGCAGGGTGGACCGAATCAGCTCAACTCATAGGCTTCGTAGACCCACTCCTCTGTTTCCACTCTGACGAGTAGTTTTTGCATCATTCACACACACCCGCTCATCGCCCCCGAAGAGGTCTTGAGCAGACCTGGGTCCGTACTTCTGGATATCAAGATTGACGGTGTTTTCTGCATTATCCGCCCTGCGCCCTTCGTTCATCACCTGTTCTTGGTGCGTCTTGTGGGTAAGTGATGTGTGCGTTGGATTTTTCTTGGTCCAAACATGTAGAGTGCAACGGATCCGCCACCTATCAGGATTGAGAGCATCATCACAATTGGGAAGGAATCTGATTCCGTGTCGCTTGACGTACCCTCGCCAGGATTCGCCGCCTTCACTTCGGTAATACTGATGGTGATTGAACGCCCGTTGTTTGTCTCATCCGTCTCATCAATCAAGCCATTCGAATCTGCAGTGGTGAAGAGTATGATGTCGCCATCTCCAGAGGCTGACCAGTTACATACAATTGAGTCCAATCCTCCCGGTTGAATTGTAGCGATTGTGCCACTTGGCAAGGAAGCATCGCCTGCCTTACACTCTACATCGACGCCATTAGCTTCAACGATGCCAGTGTTACGGACCCATACTCGAATCGAGATGACCTGACCCTGTTCGATAGTGTAAGGCTCGGTAAGGGCTGTGTCAGCGTGAATTAGATCAATGCTTTCGACGGTTAGATCTGGATTTGAGGTGGCGATGACTTCGATGGTACGATTTACAGTAGTAGTTCCGTCATCTACACTCACTTCGACGAAGGTTTGTCCAGTTTCAGATGGAGCAAAGGTCAGAGCCCAAGAATCTGCATCTGACCCTGATTGAGCAACGGTGGCCCATGCAGTATCCGTTGTCACTTGCAGGTCATTGCTGTCAATATCTGTGATGGTCACTGTGACCACATGTGGTACCCCGATTTCCATGTATAATGAGGTCACAAATCCTGTCAATACAGGGGCGTCGTCAACTGATTGAATTGATACTGGTAGCGATTGAGTCCACTGGTTACCTCGTTCATCTTCAACGATAATTTCTACATTCACATTACCACTCTGTTCGACTTGTGGTACGAGGAGTAACTCCCCATTCACTACGCTTGAGGCGAGAATTGTAGCATCACTCGAAAATGCAGTGACTGTGAGGGAGCCGATTGGGGTGATGTCATCTGTGCAGTAGAATCGGAAGGGGATGTACCGGCCGGGGTCATCCTCATCGAAGGCTTGAGAATCCACAGTTTGACAGATTGGGTCTTGATCAAACTCGACCACATATGCCCCGCTGATGCTTATCTCACCAATGTCAATCTGCACCGATTCAGGATCTCCACTCGAGGACCACTGGAAGCGGGCTCCTATGCCTATAGTGAGGGATTCTCCATCGGTACCAAGGAGATGGCCAACAGAGGTAGACACAGTTCCGTTGGATGCAACAATTGGAATCTCTTCGACAAGTACGCCTCCCAATGCGAATCTCAAGGTCGATATTGCGCCAACGAGTCCATTCGTATCTCCTGAAATTGTATAGTCGAAGGTCAGTGTAGGGTCATTGATGTCGATTCTTATTCCTTCGACACAACCGTCAAGAATCGTTACGCGTATGTCGACATGATCTGCATTTAGTAGGATAAGGGAACCGTCATTCATCGAGGTCCAACCAGTTTGCCCACTCTCACGAATCTGGATGGATGCATTACCATCCATCGATAGATGAACTCGGCCCCATTGCTGAACATAGGGTCGTTCGATGTCCGAGATGGTCCATGTACCTGCAGAAGACGATGATGGAGTAAGGCCACAGGAGGCGATAGTCAAATCGTTAGTCACTCCATCTAGAGAATTGAAATCCAAGACCGGGAAATCAAGAGCAGGCGTAGTATGAACCGCAGTCGCAGTCTCAAATGCGTACCAAGGTGCACGATGTCGTGTATGCACAGCGACGGCATCGAGCTCAAGTTGTGAATCATCGAAGTTGTTTACAGAAACATAGTCGATGAGAACATCGAGATTTTCAATATCGGACCATGTCCATGGTTCATCATCGTCACTGACCTCAATAACTAGGGGTGAAGATGCTGTGTATATGGTGGGCTGGAACGTATGGTGAACAGTATGGATCAGAACAGGACCTTCTCCCCGATCGATGATGAAATTCACTTCGTCGTCTTGAAGCGTATCTGGGATTTCAAATACGAAAACAAGGCTCATGTTTAGTAGCAGGTTGTTGGTTGTCGATCCGAAGTCGAATCCTTCAACACGAATATCAGGTCCATCTGAAACCGCAACTCCTCCATCAGGCTGCCCTGTTGCTGCGATAGATCCTGTCGAAGATGAAGACGACCAAGTACGGGTTTCTGCAGTATTTTCTGGCCGGTC
>DAFJ01000060.1 GCA_002497905.1 Euryarchaeota archaeon UBA251 | reverse complement strand
ACCACTTGGAGGACCGCCGCGAGAAGGTCCTTTCGGGCCACTTGAAGGGCCACCACGAGATGGCCCACGCGGACCGCTAGGGGGCGCACTACGTGCAGGAGCCGGCTCTGGATCAGCATCATCATCCTCAAATTCTGCACCACAAGTTGGACATGAAGGGTCGCTATCTCGAACCAGTCCTCCACATGCACCACATTCGAAAAGTTCCTCATCATCGGTAGAGGATACTGCTGATTCTGGTTGGTATCCCCAAGCAAATTCTACCGTTCCGTCCTTACTACGGAATAGGGACACATCGAGAACAACATCGTAACCCTTCAAACGGATCTCTGTATCAATTGCATGCTCAAATGCGGAATGGAGTTCCGGTGGATTGTCAAGTACTCGACCATCATCAATGTAAGTGACGTTTGCTCGAACAGAACTGCCCTCGACCTTCACCTGAGGGGATTCAGTCCCTACGCCTCGTTTACGGCCAACTCGCCGGACGGCTACCTCCACCATTCGACGAACCAATTGCTCGTTTGGAAGGCTGCTTGAGGACGAAGGAGAACGTGGCCTCGGTGCTTCAATGGGTTCAGACTCATCGAGAGAACGCGTTCCACGGTCAACGGAAGCGGAATTCTGAACTGCGCCTACAGCATTCAGAAAATCGCTAGCACTCTGCTGATTCATGGAGAGCCAAGCAGATCGCGCATTCGCCTTCTTCTCACGATCTGCTTCTACCATCGCGTCCACAACCATATCAGATGTAGACCGAACTTCTTGTGCAGAAGGTGAGGGCTGTGGTGCAGCATTACCACCCTCAATCTCAGCGGCTAAAGACGAGAGAAAACTCGTTGAGATAACTTCTGGATCTGATGCCACATTTGCAGTGTTTTGAGGCACAATATTCGGATCAATAGTAGGTGCAATACTTCCTCCAATAGGATTACCCATCTGTCCGGGTTGTTGCATTGGAGTTATTGGAGGAAGATTAGCAGAATCAGGGGCAGAATTAGGGGCTGGAGCGTTTGCTGAATTAAGCCCAGTTCCAGAGACGGCACCCGGAGTTTGACGCGCCCCACACTCTGGACAAAATAGGGAATCGCTGGGAATCTCCTCTGCACACGAACCGCACTGCATAGCAACCGCTGAACCCATGGAATCGGAACCTATTCATTAAGCCGTTCCTGAGAGGATACATTCAGCAATACAGTCTGTGAAATCCTTTCACCCCACAGGGTCAAGAACACATGGCCTTAGTATTCACTTAGAGGTGCCCGGATGCTCATTGGACCAGAAGCGGATAGCCTGCTTGAGAATACATCCCGTTCCTTCTTCCTAACTCTGAAAGTTCTGCCTCGTTCAATCAGGAAGCAGGTTGGATTGCTCTATCTTCTCGCAAGGGTTGCCGATACTATCGCTGATTCCAAAACAGGGCACGTTGAAGTGCTCTTAGATGCCTTAGATGCATGGGACAAAAGCACAAGCCAAGATGATGTACCAATGATTGACCTATCTACACTGGCAGATCTGCAGTCGGATTCAGGTGAGGAGACATTACTGAGGAACGTCGAAATTCCTCTTGCAGCATTGGCCACAATATCTGACAACGACCGAATTCATGTTCGTCGATGCCTCGGGATCATCATTGGTGGACAGACACTCGACTTGAAGCGATTCGGACCAGCAAACGATTCTCAAGCAATCTCGCCACTAAATAACGATGAGGAGTTGAATGACTACGCCTACCGAGTCGCAGGCTGTGTTGGAGAATTCTGGACTTCAATGACACTATCCCACCTAGTATCTGCGGACGGCCCCGCCAGTGAGCAGATGTTTGAGCTAGGGATTCGGTTCGGCAAGGCGCTACAGATGATCAACATACTTCGAGACATACCAGAAGACCTCAGATTCGGAAGATGTTACATCCCGAATACACGCCTTCAAGCGGCTGGCATGGAACCAGATGATCTGACTGAGGCAAACCACTACGAGAAATTCATGCCAATTCACCACGACCTCCTCGACATCACACAAGGGCACCTCGATGCAGCCACTCGATACATCCTCATGCTACCCTCAAATCAGCGACGGCTTCGAATTGCATGTATGCTACCAGTCATTATCGGTCAACGGACTGTAGATATGTTACGGGTAAACAACGTGCTCGATAGCGAAAGGCGCGTGAAAGTACCAAGAAAGGAGATTAAACGAATCATGAGACAATGTATCATCGCGACTCTCCTCCCGGGAGGGACTCGACGCCTGCTTATGCGGAGCCGATGAAACATCGAAATGTTCCAGAATGGCATCTTCGATGCCCGTATCCCTTCACTTGATATAGGGCCGGGAGTTCGTTATACCTGATACCATGTCGGAGACGCGGACCAAGGAATCGACCGTAAAGGTCGAAGCCGTTCGCTCTACCGAAAATCGCGAACAGAAAATTGCAAGTTTTCGAGCTGCGGTTGAGCTTACCTCTGACGCAGTACGGGTGGTCAGTGTAACCGCTGTGGATGCACTAAAGGCATCAGCTAGATTCATGGGTGTGGTAACCAAAGAAGAAAATTTGTCAAATCCCTTCGATAACATCGATGCTCCGGTTTGGTCTGAGAAGGACATCCCCCCATTCATACTGAACACAGCATACGATTACTGTGAAGCACTTACAATTCGTGAAGCAGCCAACTTCTATCACTCATTCAAGTATCTTCCCGATGAACAACGAAGAGCAATGTGTGCCTACTACGCCTTCTGTAGAAGAGCCGACGATATTGCTGACGGAGATTATCGCGATTTATTCCCTGGATCATCCGGTCCGAAGGATGAGGAAGCCCTCGAATATATTGATCGAATTGAGGAAATGATTCAACGTGTACCTGTTGTTGATCGCACTAGTTTCATTGACAAAATGTCGCAACTATTTTTCTTCCGTAAAAAACTCTCAACCGCTTACAACGACCTTGCATCAACCGATCCAATCTTCTTAGCTCTAAAGGACACCGTCCAGAAGTACCATATCCCCCGAATCCATCTTGATGATTTAATCGCAGGCATGGAAGATGACTTCTTCCAAGACAGATACGAGACCTTTGAAGACCTATACCGATACTGCTACAGAGTTGCTTCAACCGTTGGCCTTGTCTGCATTGATATATATGGATACGAGAATCCAAAGGCTCGTGAACACGCTGAAGCTTGGGGGGTGTTTATGCAATTAGTCAACATCCTTCGAGATGTTCAAGAGGACGCAGATAGAGGTAGGATATACCTCCCAATCGAAGACCTAGCACGCCATGGAATCCAACCAGAGGATGTGCTTGAAGGACGCCTCCAAAAACACCCTGGATGGGAACCGTTTGTTACAGAATTTATCGAGAGAATCGAGGTTTACCGTGATCGCGCCCTTGATTTGCTTCCAATGTTGAAGCCAAAGATGCGATTCAGTCCAGCCATCATGATGGGGTTCTACCGTTCTATCTTGAAGAAAATCCGTCGAAATGATGGTGATGTATTCTCTCAACGAGTGAAATTGAACAAGGCCGAGAAATTGACACTTGCTTTATCGATATACATCCGACACCGTTTCTTGACGTTCTTCTGAACGATTCTAGGCAACCTTAGCAGGTAATTACCAATAGCGAAGACAAAGGAGAATAGAAAATGCGTGTAGCGGTCTTACTGGAGGACCGGTGTGCCCCCAACATGCCAGCTTTCGCATATCTTCAGAAGTATGCTGGAATGTGCGGTAGCGAATGTATACAGGTAATCGACAACAAATGCAAGATCTTGGAAACTGCTTGCCCTGTTTGTTTGAATAGAGCAAAACATTGTCCAGGAGATGCTGTGATTCTAATCAATTTACCACAAGAACTTGACAGTGATATGACTCATTGCTTTGGAGAAAACGGATTCAGAGTATTTCGCCTACCTACACCACGAGAAGAAGCAGTCATCGGGATTCTGGGCCAAAACGGGATGGGCAAATCTACTGCTGTACAGATACTCTCCGGATCTCTACGCCCTAATCTTGGCGATTGGGGTGGAGAAAAAGAATGGGATGAAATCATTGAGAATTACCCCAAAGGGGAACTCCGAGATTACCTAGAGCAAGTTGCATCTTCCGGAGTGAGTGTTGCAGTAAAACCACAATACGTAGACAAATTACCAAAAATATTCGATGGTTTAGTCAGTGAACTTCTAGCTAGAGTGGATGATCGAAATGAAATGGAAAAATGGACCGAAGAAATGGGTATCATCCACCTGATGGATCGAAAATTAGGAGCATTGTCTGGAGGAGAACTTCAAAGAGTTGCGATATGTGCTACGCTTCTGAAGGACGCAGATGTTTATTTCTTTGATGAAGCAACATCGTATCTCGACATTCATGAAAGATTGAGGGTAACTAAAATCATACAAGCATTAGCCGAGATGGGGAAGAGAGTACTCGTTGTTGAACATGATTTGGCGATTCTTGACGTGCTTTGTGACCAAGTACACATCGTCTATGGGGAGAGAGCAGGCTACGGGATATATACCCCAGCAAGAACTACTCGAGTTGCTATCAATGCGTATCTCAATGGCCATCTAGTTGAACAAAACATGCGAATCCGAGATAAACCGATTAAATTCCATACTGGTCGGATAAGATCGGAAGAAATTGGTGAACCAATACTACAGTGGGGAGGGCTACAGAAATCATTGGGTGAATTCACTCTTAATTCAGATGAGGGCACCGTTCATTCTGCAGAAGTAGTAGGCATAGTAGGGCCAAATGCTACTGGAAAGACAACATTGGTTCGTATTCTTGCAGGGGAATTAGAAGCAGACGAAGGATGGACCACTATGGATGCCAAGGTATCCTACAAACCACAACATGTCAAAGCAACCTTCGATGGCTCAGTAAGAGAATGGTTGGATACCGAGTTAGGTAGAGCATGGCACTCTGGTGAATTCCAAACTAAAGTTCTCAGGCCACTAAATGTGGATCAATTACTTGAATTACAGGCACGCAAACTGTCAGGAGGAGAACTCCAGGCTGTTTGGATTGTTCTCTGCCTTGGTAAAGATGCAGACATCTACCTTTTGGATGAACCCTCGGCCCACCTAGATGCTAATACTAGAATGGAGGCTGCGAAAGCAATCAGAAGGACAATGGTCTCCAAAGAAAAGGCTGCTATGGTGATTGACCACGACATATACTTCATCGACATCGTAAGTGATTCCCTACTTGTGTTTGAGGGCGAAGGTGGAGTAGAAGGAACAGCCGTCGGACCTCTACATCTTCGACAAGGTATGAATCGATTCCTGAAAAATGTTGGAATTACTTTCCGTCGAGATCAAGACACAAAAAGGCCAAGAATCAACAAGCCCGACAGTCGTAAAGATAGGGAACAGAAGGCATCAGGGGAATATTTCTACACCAAGTAAATCGGGGAATATGTATGCCTGTAAATCGACCTCCGTTCGGTGGTGCCGGACGGAGACGTAGGAATCGACTGAGTGGTAGTTCCCTTGTTTCATGGGAACGATGTCCTAGAGGTTGGATGGTTAATCGACGACTTGGCCTCAGAGGTCCTGTTCGGCCTTCGATGCTTCTAGGGATTCTTCTTGAAGACGCTGTGGTCGGCCTGTTGATGGAATCTCCTCCAAGGGACGGAAGTGTACCGCATGGGCGTTCGAGATGGCTGGAACATCTGGGTGCCGTGGAGGCTGAGATTGTACAAACAACACCTATAGATTCCATTGAAGGAATCCATGATTGGCTTCATTCTCTCGTGCCAGAGATGGCGGATTACGTCTACCAAACACTCTTGCAACAATGGGCAGAGACGCCATGGAAGACGGATGAGGCAGATATCGATGCAATTCAGGTTGCGACAATAAGGAAACAGATCAGGGCAGGCCTGAAGATGCAGATTGCAACGGCGAATTCTTGTCTCGAAGAAGGAGGGGGACCCTATCTTGAAACATATCGCACCACTGGAGACCCCCATAATCCACCTGCACCTCGATGGGACTCCGCTCAAGCAGAGAAGGTTTCAGGTTTCCAGAATGCAGGAGATCCGGTGGATTGGTGGGAAGCTTGGGAGGTATCTAGACCTTGGATGAAGGACCCTCGAATCAATGAACCACAGCGTATCCATCACCCTGGAGGTTGGGCATCAGGAGAAATGGACGTTGTACACCGTTGGCGTTCCAAGGCAACCATTGTCGACATAAAATCAGGACTTCATGGCGGACGATCTCAGCCAAATCTGGAAGCACAATTGAGATTTTATCGCTGGCTTTGGCATCAGACCCGGGAAAGTGATGCACAAGGTGTAGATTGTCTAGAAGGATGGTTTCTACTCGACGGACATGTCCACAGAATCGATGCTCGGTCAGATGAAGATATGGATGCAGAGACGACTCGCTTGGAATCTATTCGCAATGGAATGGGTAGTGTACCTGAACAGGACTGGGAATGGATCAAACAAGGTGGGACGCCAATTGGCCATCCGCTCCATTGTCCACATTGTGATGGCATGGAGGTCTGCGGCTACTCATCAAAACCAGAGGAACGTGCGCTCAGAGTATTCCTTCCAGAACTACATACTCTGGATCCAGATTCACTACCCCAGGGGTCAACCAAGATTGCAAAACTTCCGAGTCGCATATGTGTGAAAGGTACCATCGATGGAGGATGGACCGAGAATGAAAATCCATACGGAGAAACAGTTCGGGTTGCTAATCTTCGAGTAGGTACCACGTATGTTGTAGTTGAGGAGTCTGAGTCCGGCGTAGTGGATTCTGATGCATGGCAGGGAGAGGTAGCTATTGCTGATGCGAACCCAGGGCATCATCGAGACAGAGCACGTCTATTCCTCGATGGACACAGCCATCTCATCGATCCGGAATCCGATGAACAATGGATTAGATTGGGCCTTATTCCCTCTCGAGCAACAGTCTCTGGCGAGGTAGTATCTATCGGTTCAATGAGTGGAACTTCGCAAAGTGGAAGACCATGGTCAATCCGAACACTACATCTGTGGGATGGTAGCGGCGTGGTAGAAATCGCTGCATTCGGTTCAAACCGATCACGTACCTTCGATTCGATTGTGGTAGGTGATGCCGTGACTATTCGACACGGTGAATTGGGATGGAGAGATGGAGCACCCCAGATTAAAATTGGACGCACTACTAGCATCGAATCAATCGAGCGTTGAACGTCGTATTCAATACCCCTCGCGTCGAATGGCCACTCATGCCGGTCACTTTGATTGATCCAGGTGACATCAAGGTCGCTGGATGGAATCGATTGTCTGCATCCAAGGTAGGTGTCTGGAGGAGTTGCCCGCGGCAGTACTGGATGAGTTACGTGTTGAAACTAAAGGAACCCGCTCCAGTCGCAGTGGTTCGCGGAATCGCCGTCGAGAATTGTATCTCAAGAGTGCTTAGAGAGAGCCCAGCACTGATAGAAGACAATATGCCCGACCGCATCCTAGTTTCACCTTTGGATGAAAATGGAAACCTAGCAATCGAAAGCATCGATGGATGGCCGGGCCCGACCTTAAACGGTATTTTACCTGAGAATCGACCCCATACTTTCGAACGATTGCGGGAATGGGCTTTTTCACGTGTAGATGCACACTTCCTACGTTGTACTGAAGAGGCTTTGCTACGTTGGGAGATGAGGCCAAATCGTGTAGGTGAACGGAAGGATCTCGACCCAGAAATAGTCAGAAGTATGTCGAAAGCCGGAATCGAATTACACCTTGAAGAGGTTGTTAGATGCAAAGAGGAATTCAGTGATGAGAAAATAGCATTGTGGCGCACTGGAAGTACACGGTATGAATGGCCATCACCCAACGGATTTCCTTGGAAAGGATTGGAATTAGAACCTATAGAAGCGGACACTGGAGCAATTAATTGGTCAGAAGCATGGGCCATATCTCGGCCTTGGTTTGTTGACCCAGATGCACCCGACTTCTCTATGAATAGTATCCATCCAGAACATTGGTTTCAGGGGGAATATGACCTCATCTACCGCTGGGACGGGAGGACGAGGATTGTTGACTTGAAGGCATCATTAGGCAATACTGATCGTTCCAGACTATACCCTCAACAACTCCAGATGTACGCTTGGTTATGGTGGGAAACTCACGATCGAATGGAAACTATCGATGGGCTCGAAATATGGTATCTTGGAGATGGAGGTCACCGGAAAATGGTAGATACCCCGACAGAAAAGGATCTCTTTGGGATGGCTGAAGAGTTGTCTAAGATACACTTCACTCTGTCCAATCTCCAATCTGAGGAAGATGCACCATGCGATCCATCTCCTGTAATTCGATTTGCCCCCGGAGGTATGGAAATTGAAACGGAACCTGAACCTAATGCAAGATGTCGAACTTGTACATACGTGGCACTATGCCCAAATGGGGGGCACGATGCGCAATTACCTGCAGATCTAACTACAGAAGCCTTCTCTCGAACCGTGCCAGTTACACCGATTACTCATATCAAACCACGTGTAACAGTGGAGGGAGAAATCTTCAGTATGATTCAACCTCCTAAATTGGAAGACGGAGGGGTCACATTCTCCTTCACTTTACGTCAGGGGCATGATCAAGCTGAGGTGAAAAACGCCTTCCGTACCGCTCCCAAGAATGTAACACGAGGACTTCGGAAAGACGCGCGCGTCCGCATCAGGAGTGGGATACCGGGACTATGGCGAGGAAGAATCCAGATTGAAGTAGACAATTCTGCTAGTATCGAACTGTCTGATGGACCCCAAGAGGAGGACATTGAGTTAATCGATATACATCCTCGTGTCAACGCAATTGGCAAGGTATGGGCTATTGAGTTGAGACCAGGGATTCAACCAGATGGATCCAATCAGACGACTTGGAGAATCAAGATGGCAGATGCAAGTGGAGTCCTGACTGTGATTGGATTCAAGATGAACGTGCCAGATCGAGCCAGAGGTATACAACGAGGCGATATAATTGCGATAATCAATGGGCAACCCGGAGAGTTCGGCGGCCAGAAACAAATCAAGTGTATCCGAGATACAAGCCTAATTCTCATCTCATCTTCTGATGAATGTGAAGATTGGAACCTATAGAATAGGACATATCGGACCATTAAGGCGCCGAGAGAGGGATTTGAACCCCCGCGTCCATGGGACAGTGGATTTCGAATCCACCGCAATACCGGGCTATGCGATCTCGGCTGTGTGTCGGCGAATTGCCCCCCGGTCATAAGCACTCCCTGACTTAATTGGCAATCGCAAAGCATGAATCCCAGAATGGATTCGACTAAACATGCGCATCTCATTGAATGTAGAGGGCAAGGTGCACGAGGTCGATGTAGAACCAGGCTCATCAGTCCAACAAATTCTCGATTCAGCTGGCATCCTACCCAGTACAGTTCTCGTGACGTATGATGGACGAATCCTTCCAAGTTCTACCAAAATCAACGAACCAATCAATCTTGAGACAATTATAGTCTCTTCGGGTGGTTAATCAGACGTAGAACTCCGGCGAGGGTTCTGATGTTTCAAGCAAACTATCGAGTTCACTGGTGTCCATCGCAATCTCCTTTCTAATCCGCTCAGCGGTCTTCTCAGTGGTATCAACACTAATGGCTAGAGGAATCCCTAGACGTTGCTCAATCCAGTTTGCTATGCGCTGACCAGTAATCACATCCACAGTTGAACCAAGAGTTTCGGCCACAATACAAGCTGATGCGAGTGAGTGCATCGGTGCCATACTTGCTAGAAGACCGGCCATCCCAATCATGCCTGCTTCAGGTGCCTCAGTGGATGCTTCAATGCCGCGTTCTGCGAATGCATCTCTAGTGTCTTCATCTGAACACACGAGGTGAACAGAATCGTCCTCAACCTCTGCTGCCAGTCCAGCGAGAATGAACATGATCTCCGACTTCGCTTCTGCGAACATCTCTAGCAACCGAGTAGAAAGTTCAAACTGGCCAGCTGGTGTCAATGGCTGGGCATCTCCCGTAACAATCAGTAAAGGAAGACCTACAGGAAGTTGGACAAGATGAATCTCGATACGAGGTGGCCGAAGTAACCCCTCAACTAAGGTTGCATGAGGGGGTAAATCAGGATGCATGATCCAAGCGATTAGATCACTTTGATGTTCTTCGATGATGGCATCGGCTAGAACTTTTCCAACATTCCCCACTCCTGGGAGAGCAAGGAGGATGACCATCTCTTGAGGTATTTCATCTGAATCACCACACCAATGCGTGATGGAACGGTTCATTCCTCTTCACCCCGAGGATCAAGAGTAGGTAAAACAGCGGACCATTCGCCCTTACCAACCTGTTTCCTCTCTCTACGACGTTCACCCTGCTTATCCTCAGGAGAGAACTTGATTGGTGCAGCGGCAAGCATAGCTCCTCCGCATTCATTGCATTCCTTTCCTAAGCCGTATTGACCACAAGATTGGCACTTCTGGAGTCGACTTCGAGCCATTGCTGAATCACCTATACCCCATAGTGCTAGCGACCGGGTTCAAGAAGCATCCGGAAAGAGAAGTCAAACAAGCCTTACTCTCGATGAAGTTCAAAGTGGCCGCCGGCCTTCTTAATGTGAGATGAAACGGCCACTCTTGCGTCTTCGTAAGCCTTCTCTGCTGACTTGTAATCAGGTGCCACTACCTCGATTCTATACTCGGGCGCCCCATCATAGTAGCAATCTACCTGCACCTCCTCCATACCCTCTGCAACATCTTCAGCCGCACTAAGAGCGATTTGAATGACCTCAACGCCCTTATCGGACCAGACCTCGATATGGAAGCGGCCACGAATGATGACGCTTGCTGGAACAATATTCTCAAGAGCAGTCTCAACGAGCATTGGTATCCAATCGCCCTCAAATCCAAACTCTGCAAGAGATTCAGGAGTCGCTGCAGCAGCCTCAAAAGCACCGTAGAGGCCGCCAAATGTCTCCGATAACTGGAGACCTATGGAGTCATACTCACTATCTGACCATCCTGCGCGCTCGGAGATAATCCGTAGAAGTTGGCTGGCTCGCTGCTCATTCTTCCAATCTTGGAGCGTCTCACGTCTACGCTCATCGGAGACGGATTTAATCGAGACATCAACACTACGCCGATCTTTTCGGACTCTAGTGACACGAGCAACTGTTCTCTGTCCCTCTCTAAGATGATCTCGAACGCGAGCAACCCAGCCCGAACTGACCTCGCCAATGAAGACGAAGGCCCTGATATCGTCAGAGTATCCCTGAAGGGAGAGATATGCTCCGTTCTTCTCAATCCCTTGAACAGTGACTACGACGAACTCGCCTTCTTCAGGATACTCAATTTCGGAAGACAACTTGGACGCCCCCGATCACTCGAGGGCTTCTTGAATTTCACAGCCGACAAGCTTGGCCTTACCGCCAGCGGGCTGTGCAAGGACAGCCCCGCAGACGCCGCAGTCGATAGCCGTTGATGCCCGCTCAAAAATGACTGTCTCGTTACCACAGTCCTTACAGGTAACTCGAAGGAAACGACTGACCATGTTTGACACCCTCACTTATCCACTAATTCGAACTTCTTAGCCCGCTGACCAGCCGGAGAGTGGGCCTTTCCAGTCTCCGTGCATCGGAAGATGAGATTAATTCGCTTGGTAGGCTTCTCGCGACCTTCCGGCTTAGGACGTGGGAAACCACGGTAACCAGCGGTAACACGCCGGAAACGACGTTGTCCCCACTTTAGCTCAGAAGCACGGCGCTTCTTGACGCGCTCGACGGTGTGCTCGGTATGACGACCAGCGGCAGGACTGTACCGCTTGACCTTCCGGGGCATCTTCACCATGCGTTTCACCTCTTAGCGTCTCGGCGACCATCGGCCCCTATTTGAGCGTGTCGCGAAGTGTCGCAATGCTATTGCACACACTCTACACCCTCTGGAGGCATCAACGTTCATTGCTTTGTTCCATTGTATCCAACATCATGGATGCCCCATCGGCGGTTTTCTGGATGCTCCTCTTCGTTGGACTCCCTAGCACCCTCACACTCTGGACTCATCGCTCAGAGAGTATACAACGGCGTGCATTCATCCCCCTCTCCATCCTAGTCCTAATTGGATTGGGGTTGACATCAACCAGTTCCACCGGAGGGCAAGTCGGGGGCATCGCAGAGATAGGACTGTACGTGGTTGGAATTGTTGGGATTCTATGTATCGGGATATACCTGATGGTATTTGGTGGAGTAACTCCTGTTGGTCCAGTACCAAGAGGTTGGAGAACTACAGGCGGTTTACTCATGATCTCTGCAGTTGCCTTCGGAGGTATCCTGACGATAGAGCCTGAATGGAGTCCACTCGTAACCCCCGATGGATGGAATTCATACGCAGCCTCCAGTATAGTCGGCCTCATCACAACTTCTCTATTCGGAGCTGTAATCGTATGGTTGTATGGAGACCAACGCTGGATGACACTAATTGGACTAATTCTAACCACATCTCTCGGCCTCATAGGTGCATTACTCCTGATTGAATCAAGTATCCTCACCAAGGCGGATATCAGCGAGGGGCTAACTACTGCAATTGGAAGTATATTCGGCCTCCTTATCGCAGCAGTATTGGCGATTGGCCTGATGGTTCAGATTGAATCAAAAGCAGTTGTTCCAAGAACCTCCCCTCCTTTGAGTAAAGAGGAAATCAAACGAATGGAACAACTGATCCAAGCAAACGTCAGGAGTGAGCAAGAATGAGCCTTCGGAGATTATCTGGAGCCGGAATCGGTACTGCAACAGTCGTCATTATCGCCCTCATGATGATTGAAGGTGAGGAATCCCCGGCAATAGAAGACAGGCTTCGCTCGATCATCATACAAGCACTTTGGACTGCTATGATGGCCTGGATGATTATCGCTGGATCGATGCTTGGCCTCCTCGGAAGGGGGCGGGCACCATGGTTGCAGATTGGAGGACTACTTTTCCTCTCACTCTCGACCCTTGGTATCTTGGCTATCATCGGCGAGATACCAACTGAGGACGTACTTGGGGGACTGACAATCCGTTGGGCGGGGTTAGCAACCGGGGCGTTCTTCGCCATAGGCTATACTCTTTCCACACTCACCGTATCTATGGATGAAGAGATTGATCCACTTCTTCTCCTCGGCCGAGAACAGTGATTAATTTCAGAACTTACGATCTGGATTTTTCCGTCCGCGAAACTTAGGAGTCGAGACATTGTCTCCCGAACCTTTTCGATTCCATACTCGAATGAACATGACTACGAAAAGAAGTGAAAGAATTGCCCCCGCAGGTGCTAGAATCATCAATGTGGAAGGGGAATTGGATTTACTTGCATCATATGGGTAGAAATCGGCCCTATCTCCCACACCATCTGAATCTGAATCCTTCCATTCAGTAGGATCGATTGGGAATGCATCGATATTGTCCCCTACACCATCCCCATCGCCATCCAAGGTCTCTGTTGAATCATCTGGGAAGACATCAGAATTGTCACCAACTCCATCGCCATCTCGATCTGAATTTTCATTCGGGTCATTGGGAAAAGCATCCTCAGCGTCTACAACGCCATCTCGATCCGAATCCACCCCAATCACTTCAACGAAATTGTTCATGGAAATTGTTGAACGCGTCCCGTCAATCATCATGAGATTCATTTCAAGGCCATACATGCCAATTGGTGTGCCTTCTGGCAAAGATATGCTAACATTCCAGACATTACTCTCACCCTTTTGCATTTGACCCCGCAAACCATCCTGAATCCATATGGACGTAGGTGCAGCCCCCGAAGGAGATGAAAATGGAGCGGATGACCAATCCAATTCGTTCGGAGTATTCCGATCACTGGAATGGCCTATTCCAAGCTGACCTTGCTTATTGTGGCCCCAACAGAGTATTGTTCCATTTCGATTCAAGGCACACGTATGCCACTCATCGACTTCGACCCCTACGACATCCGTTGCACCAACTACATGCTGAGGAATTAGGAATTGTGCACCATTAACAGCACCCACTCCTAACCTGCCCTTGTTATTGTGCCCCCAACAATACACCGATCCATTGTCGATTACCGCACATGAATGATAAAGGCCAACATCTAGATCTACTGCAACAGAACCATTTGGAAGAAGCGCGATTGACGGGGTGTTAGAATCGACAGTAGTATTGTCTCCAAGCATACCATGCTTGTTCCATCCCCAACAGGACACCTGCCCGTTATCGAGAATAACACATGAATGGAAATCACCTACTTCCAAGTGAATAGCTGCTCTACCGTCCGGCAATAGAACGTTGGATGAGGCAGAATGCGTAGTTGCTGAAGTACCACCATCACCGTTCTGACCAACGTTGTCTCGACCCCAACACATAACGCCACCATCCGTGAGAAGAATGCAGGTATTATCCCTCCCCCCACCTACTGATTTGACTATTCTACCATCTGGAATAGCCGCATGAACCGGTTCATACTGAGATGATGTTTCAGTATCCCCATTTCCTAGAGTACCGTATGAATCGGAACCCCAGCATATCAATGATGAATCATCAAGTACTGCACAACTGTGATCGCGCCCCATCCCAATGTTTTCAACTGTGCGATTTAGGGGAATCTTGACAGGAGTAGTTGGAGACTTGTAGGTATTAGTCGTGCCATCTCCTGATTCTCCATTAGGGTTGTAGCCCCAACAATACAAGTGCCCCTCGAAAGTTAGAGCGCAAGTACGATGGTATTCAGCGAAGATAGAATGAAATGGGGAACCATCAGGAGATGTGATGTGATTTGTTGGACGGACATATTTCGTAGAACTTCCTCCATCCCCTAACTGGCCGTGTGGGTCACTACCCCAGCATATTGCTGAACCGTTCTCTAGAATTCCGCAACTATGTTGTGTACCCACACTGAGAACCGATGCCTTAACCGGATTTGGACCCCCATCTATTAGATACTCAAAACGAAGCGATGAAGCACCAGGCATTGCACTAAGGTCGATATTACAGTTAATCTCCTGTCCCGCGTTAACAATTTCAGATTCACAATCAATAGATTCGGATGAAATCACATTTGGCATAGGCTGATTAACATCAGCAGAAGACATCAATGGAAGAGAAAGCAGCATGAACGCCGCCGCGACTACAATAGCACTACTTAGGGGTCTCACGCACCAAACTGAGAGGTTAAGGCTTCAAACACTTCGGAAATGAGATGCTCACCGGTCCAATTCACTTCGGCAAGCCTCATAAGAAGATGCAAAGTCGCGAGGTTGCTGAGGTGAGCGAATGAGTAAGGGCACTCCATCCATGGGTAAGCGTCAGAAGATCGTTCACTTCAGGTGCCGCCGCTGTGGCCGCCACTCCTATCACAAGCAGAAGCGCGCCTGTTCTTCGTGTGGATATGGCGTGACTGCTCGCCGACGCAAGTACCAATGGTCCAAGCGAAACCGCCTCATTGGCAGTAAGTGATTTCGCATCCGCTCACTCAATGTCCATAAGGCGGCCACACGACTAGCAAGTTGAGGACCCATGTGCGGCATCATTGGAATCCTCTCATCGTCTGACCAACAAGTCAGACAGCAGATTTACGATGGGCTTCTCGTGCTACAACACCGCGGGCAAGATGCGGCAGGAATTGTCACCTGCGACGGTGAACGATTCCACCAGAGAAAATCCAACGGCTTAGTCGGCGACGTGTTTCGTCAAAGCCACATGGACCTTCTTGGCGGCCCGATGGGCATAGGTCATGTCCGATATCCAACTGCCGGCAGCTCATCTTCAGCAGAAGCACAGCCATTCTACACAAATTCCCCATACGGCATGGCACTAGCACACAATGGCAATCTAACGAATGCTCAGAATCTATTGCATGAGCTGATTCATCAAGATCGGCGCCATGTAAACACAAATAGCGATTCAGAAGTTCTTCTAAACGTCCTCGCTACTGAACTTGAGCGCGCGCATGCAACTCGAATCGAGGGCGAGATATACCTAGACTGTGATGACCTCTTCGATGCCATAGAACGCGTACATACTCGAGTCGAAGGTTCGTACGCCGCTGTAACAGTTCTATCTGGCTATGGCATCCTCGCTTTCCGTGACCCTCTAGGGATTCGTCCTCTCATCCATGGTGTTAGAGAGGATTCGAATGGTTCGACACATGTTTTCGCATCCGAGAGCGTTGTCCTCACTGCTCTTGGCTGCCAAATTGTGGGTGATGTAGCACCTGGAGAAGCAGTATTCATCGACGAAAGTGGCAGAATTCTTCGTCGTGTCTGCCACTCTGAAACTCGACTTAATCCCTGTATTTTTGAGCACGTCTACTTCGCTCGTCCAGATTCTGTAATCGATGGGATTTCCGTCTATGAATCTCGCATCCAAATGGGTGAACGGCTTGCAAGACGGATTCTGGCGGAACACCCGAATCATGGGATTGATGCAGTTATGCCAATTCCTGACAGTGGCAGGATTGCTGCAATGGAAGTCGCACGAACTCTAGGCGTTGAGTATAGAGAAGGATTCGTAAAAAATCGGTATGTAGGACGGACATTTATCATGCCAGGTCAGAAGATTAGGCAGGATAGTGTGAGGAAGAAACTCAACCCTATCCCTCACGAATTCGCAGGAAAGCGTGTTCTCCTTGTGGATGACAGTATCGTCAGAGGAAATACCTCTCGGAAAATCGTCCAACTCGCTCGTGATGTTGGTGCGAAAGAAGTATTCTTTGCAAGCGCTGCACCTCCCGTACTCCATCCAAATGTGTACGGCATAGATATGCCAGCAAAGCAGGAGTACATCGCACATGGGCGGACAATTCAGGAAATTACCGATGCCATAGGAGCTGATTGGCTCATCTACCAAACACTGGAGGATCTTGAAGCCGCTGTAACCGACGCAGGAGGTGGCACAGTTACCCAATTTGATACATCTTGCTTCACAGGACAATATGTATGTGGGACCATCACTCCAGAATATCTCGCATCAGTGGAAGAAGCGAGAAACGATGGGGCAAAAAAAGCATCATTATCCACTAATCAAACCCTTGAAATCCATAATCAGGAATGAGAGCAAAATATGGACATCGCTAAATCCCCTCACCAGTAATTCGGACTATGCCCTACCGCATCAAGCCGATTCGGCGCATCCCCTGCGAATCAAGGGTGCGTGCCTGCGATCTAAGTCCGGATGGATCGATACTCCATTGGACTGATGACGATTCAATGCTCATCCGCACACCTACAATGGATAGTGATAGCGGAGCCACGATGACTCGTCTCGAAGAAGAAGGAGACCATGTTGTAGCACTATCAAATGGCATCTCAATAATCGGACTCATGTCGAAAGACGTTGTTTGCATCGATGCTGAAGGAAACGAAAGTTGGCGTGTAAATGCCGCAGGCGGAGTAGATATCCTTGCCCACACGCCAGATAAGACCCGATTTCTCGTAGTAGATGGGATGAGGCAGGCCACACTCTTTGATTCTCAAGGAGTGGCACAAACGATACAGTTGCGTGGCGAAACCTGCATCGCAGCCCTGAGAGATGATGGAGGTGCATTCGCAATCGCCGATGATGAAGGCGTAATCCATCTCATCAATGCGAATGGTGAGGATATCGCTATGATGGGGCCGAGAACAGAACAGGCGGATAGAATTACGCGAATGACCTTCAAGCCCGATGGCGTCCTAGTCGTATCATCAGAATGTATTGGTTTGACTGACGCAGAAACGCCCCAAACCGTGATTCAATGTTTCTCCGAATATGGTGAACTAATCCATACAACCGAAA
>DAFJ01000013.1:7184-14819 GCA_002497905.1 Euryarchaeota archaeon UBA251 | reverse complement strand
GCGCCTGAACCGGTTCAGGCTCCTGAGCCCGAAAAACCACAGGATTTATCGCGGCCAAATGCTGCTCCGAGTGCTCCTGTTCAGAAGCAATATGGTGTATCGGAGCCCGAGCCAGAACCGATTCCTGAGCCGGTTCATATTCCCGACGAAGAAACATCACCTGATCCAGTCCCTGTACCAGTCGTTGCTGCTGAACCTACATCCTCGATGCAAGATGGTGCAGATCGACGTAGCCTTGGTCTTTCAGCCCTTGAAGAGGAATCTCCAGTAGAAGCAGTTCTAGAGGTTGTTGAGCCCGAAGATCGTGTTAGTGCTCTAATTAGTCGTTCACAGGTAGGTGCAAGTGAGGCGGGTTATGCCCCCGTCGCTCCAACCCCTAAGGTTACTGAGGAGAAACCCAAGGAAAAGCCTCGAAGGCAACCACGTCGTATTTCTAAGGCTAAGAAAAATAATCAGATGAGAAAGCACAATAGCCGTGCACGTCGGTTAAATCGTTCCAGGCATATGGAATACAAGTACGAGATGCGGGCACTGTTGAAGGAAATTGAAGTCGGTCAAGAACATCATTCAGTTTTGTTAGGCACTATCTGGGCGAAGGGTGAACGTCAGGACGTTAAATCTGCCAAAGATTTCGTTCGAGAGCGAAGAGACGCTGGCGCCATCAATGATGAGCAGATGGACCGCCTCCTCTCATTAATTGATAATTATACAACTCGACGTTGAACGACAGGCTGATGACTGTCAACCTCCGACATTAGTCCATGGAGGACTCGGAAGAGAGTGGCCGTACACTCGGTGGCATCGATTTTCCTGCTATTCCTGAGGTCGATGGTGCCCCTTATCCAGGTCAGCCACCTTACACGCGTGGAATACATTCTACGATGTACAGATCTAGGCGCTGGACAATGCGTCAATATGCTGGTTTTTCGACAGCTGAAGCCACAAATCAACGATTCAAACTGCTTCTATCTGAGGGGCAGAAAGGGTTGAGTGTGGCTTTTGACTTGCCGACCCAACTTGGTTTGGATAGTGACGCATCTCTTTCCTACGGAGAGGTTGGAAAGGTTGGTGTCGCCATTGATTCAATCGATGATATGAGACGTTTGTTTGATGGGATCGATTTGAGTGAGGTTTCAACTTCGATGACAATCAATGCTCCTGCCTCCATATTGTTTGCTTTGTATGTCGCAGTAGCGGAAGAGAAGGGTGTGGCCCCTGAGCAACTTAGGGGCACAATCCAGAATGATGTACTGAAGGAGTATATTGCTCGTGGACTCTACGTATTCCCTCCTGAACCAAGCCTACGCCTTGCGACAGATGTCATGAGGTGGTGTGCAAAGAATGCACCAGCTTGGAATACCATTTCGATTAGTGGATATCACATCAGAGAGGCAGGTTCAACAGCGATCGAAGAGGTTGCTTTTACTCTCGCTAATGCACTGCAATATGCCGATT
The DNA here is from genome assembly GCA_002497905.1 of Euryarchaeota archaeon UBA251. Classification (GTDB taxonomy): domain Archaea; phylum Thermoplasmatota; class Poseidoniia; order Poseidoniales; family Thalassarchaeaceae; genus MGIIb-N2. The sequence goes on along the minus strand of DAFJ01000013.1, from coordinate 13,364 downwards.
CTGCCATTTCTGCTGGTTTGGATATTGATGAGTTTGCCCCAAGGATGTCATTCTTCTTTGGTTGCCACAATGATTTCTTTGAGGAGATAGCGAAATTCCGAGCAGCCCGAACTTTGTGGCACGATTTAGTGCAGGAGCGCTACAATCCTAAGGACCCCCGTTCGGCCAGATTACGATTCCATACTCAGACTGCAGGGGTTACCTTGACTGCCCAACAGCCGATGAATAACGTGGTAAGGGTCGCATATCAAGCGATGGCTGCTGTCCTTGGTGGAACTCAATCCTTGCACACTAATGCCTACGATGAGGCATTAGGATTACCTACGGAGGAATCGGTTACAATCGCTCTTAGGACTCAACAGATTCTCAGTGAGGAAACAGGTGTTCCTGAAGTGGTAGACCCTCTCGCAGGATCGGTTCACATAGAGCATCTGACTGGAGAGATTGTTCAGGGTGCTCGTAAAAAAATCGAAGAAATTCTGGATTCCGGTGGAGCTATGGAGGCCATCAAGCGTGGAGATCCACAGAGAGCAATCCACGAATCAGCGTGGTCCCAATTAACAGATATTGAGTCTGGAACGAGGCGTATCATCGGTGTCAATCATGCTGAAGATGACGCTCCCATCACGGATGCAGGTCAGTCTATTGATCCAGTACTCGTCGAAGCACAGTTGACTCGAATCGATGAACATCGGAAAAAACGAGACCATGATATTGTGGCTTCACGACTTGAATCGTTGAGGGCTGCCTGTGAATCCGATGATGATTTGTTTCCTCATATCCTAGATTCAGTCAGAAACGGAGCTACAGTCGGAGAAGTCATGGACATCATGCGCGACGTATTTGGTACTTGGAGAGCACCGAGTGGGATTTGAGGTGTTGTGATGAATATTGAAATCGACCATATCGGAATTGCAGTTAAGACGTTAGACGAGAGAACACCTTTCTGGACAGCATTAGGCCTCCTACGTGGCGAAGACGAATCTTTGCCGGACGATGGCGTCATTGCTCGTTTCCTTTCAACTTCTGGTGAAACCTCGGAGCCGGTAAGGATCGAACTCCTCGAAGCGACTGGGCCAGATACTCCAATCGGGCGTTTCATTGATCGTCGCGGCGAAGGTGTTCAGCAAATTGCGTTTCGTGTCGATGATGTCCAGTTGCTAATCGACCGGCTTGTTGCCAATGGTGTCCGTATGGTCGATGAGGTAGCACGCAACGGCGCCCATGGTTCCAAGATTGCCTTCGTCCATCCATCTTCTACAGGTGGCGTTCTCGTTGAACTTGTCCAACGACCTATTGCCGAGTGAAGTTATAGGTGAGTATCTAGTCGAGTGATTTGATGGAATCCCTCCTCTCTGAGATTCGTGCAGAAATCAAATCGATTACTGCTAATCAAATTCGTTCGAGGATAGAATCCCTTGTGGATGCTCTCGATGTTCTTCGCCAGGATGGAGCAATCACGAACGATGCTTACCTAGATGCAGGTGCGATTCATGGTGGATTAATGATGCTCTCAAATCTGATAGAGGTCGGTATTGACCGGACTGAGGTTAAGAGTCACATGGAGGACCTAATCTCAAGAGCCCAGCGTGTTGAAGAGGTTCATCCTGGATTGATGGCATCTGTAGATGCCGCGATGAGATGAGGCCATATCCATGGGAGATGTTCTGCTCCGCGTTGAATCGGTCTCCAAGTCATTTGGTGAAGTCGATGCTCTTCGGGATGTCGACATCGAACTGAGGCGCGGAGAGATAGTTGGCCTTGTCGGCGGTAATGGTGCCGGTAAGACGACATTACTTCGTCTTCTTTGTGGGGTCTATCGTCCGTCTGTTGGTAGAGTAGCCTTCATGGTTGATGGTAAGGAAGAGCCTGTTGATCAGGTACGTGAACGACTGGGAGTTGTTCCTGAGGCTACGGGTCTGTATCATCGGTTGACCGCATGGGAGAATATCCGATACCATACTCGAATACATGGTCGTTCAGACAAGGCATCTTGGGCGAGAACTCTTCGATTTGCACGGGCTCTTGATATTGAGGATGAACTACATCGGAGTACACGCGGTTTCTCACGAGGAATGAGGCAGAAGATTGCCTTGATTCGAGCTGTTGCTCATGGACCTGATTTACTACTTCTAGATGAACCAACAGCAGGTCTTGATGTAACGAGTGCTAGAAAAGTACGCGGCCTTGTCCGTTCTCTTGGAGATGAAGGTGGAACCGTCATCTACAGCACGCATATGCTCTCTGAGGCACAGCGCATATGTGACCGAATTCTAATCATACACAATGGGACTGTACGTGCTGATGGATCACCAGATGATTTACTCGAATCCACAGGTACTGCTGATCTTGAAGATGCTTACATGGCACTGACCCAAGATGTCTCACGGATGAATCGCCAAGAGGAAGAGAGTGGATTGAGTCGATGGTGGCTGAAACTTTCGATGCGTGGAAAGAAATCGAATCTGGGGGAAGAGGAATGAACCGGCTCTATTCCATTCGAACAGTTGCAGGTAAGGAACTAGTCGATTTCATACGTGATTGGAGGACAATTGCGGCTCTACTTCTTGTGCCGTTAATCATCTTCCCAATGATTTTCATTGCCGTCCCTTGGTTCCTTCAAGGTGAAGCTGCCGAATTGGATTTAATCGATCTTGACGTAGTTGTATATGTCGATGATAATTCAGTATTGCCTGGCAGTTTAGAACAACATCTCAATGAGTCAAGGATATCTGTCCAGTCCTATGTCGTTGAATTTGAGGATGGCAAGCACCTTGGTAATCATTCGATCTTCCTCAATGAGGCATCAGAATCTATTGAGAATGGTTCGAATCATGCAACTTTACTACTCAGAAAAACCGATGGTAATGCTACGGAGAACTGGGATTTTGTTGTTTTTTCAGATAGCACTGATGAGTTATCCCGAGAGGCCTTTGACCGAATCATACTCGCTGTAGATATCTGGGAAGATGAGATCATCAATGCTACTCTGAATGGAGTTTCTCTAACTTTCGATGATGTCCGAGACCCCGTAGGATGGGATGCAGGTGGAACAACTACAGATGTCGCAACGAGTGGCGAGCAGGCCGCATTTGCATTCGCGATGTTTGTACCATTCATCATTGCCTTATGGACTGCAACATCCGCAGTCCAACCATCAATCGATCTCACAGCAGGGGAACGAGAGCGAGGTACACTCGAGGCTCTTCTATGCACTCCGATACGTCGAGATGATCTGATGTGGGGCAAGTGGTTGGCTGTGGCGATAATTGCGAGTGCCTCGGTGTTGTTTCAGATGGTTGGCCTTTTCGCAGCAATTCATTTCCTTGCAGGCGGATTCTTCTCTACACCAAGCGTATCATTGGAGGGTTGGGTAATGTTCCTGGTGACAATCATTCTTTTCGCCGTTTTCGTCGTTGCCGTCGAGATGGCAATTGCGATGCGTGCACGTTCTGTCAAAGAAGCAGGGTCTACACTAGGTCCCGTAATCATACTCTTCATTGGCCCAGCTATATTCGCTCAATTCGTCAATATGGAGAGTATCGAACTCTGGTGGTTCATCGCCCCTGTGTTCAATATTTCTCTTGGAATGCGTGCTTCTCTACTAGACGATTTCACCCTCCTCTATGCAGTCCTGTGGATGGGTAGCAGTATCCTCTATGCACTAGCAGCGACAGCTTGGGCATCACGCCAGTTTAACCGGGAAGACCTTGTTGAGAGCATCTCTTGATATTACTTGAGTAATAGCATAGTATTATCTAGGCCTCGTCTGACCGCGTATCATGCCAAAGGTATCTCTGGACATGCCTGAACAATTGATGACAGATCTTCGCACTCATGTTGGCGATGATGCGAAGTTCGTCAGCCTTGCAGATGCTATTCGGACGGCATGTCGAAAACTCCTCGATCAACTGGATGATATTGATGCTAGGCATGGTAGAATTTCGAAGGAGGATTGAATCATGTCGGAACTTAATCGAGAAGAAGCGAAAACGGCCGTCCGTACTCTACTAGAATGGATCGAACGTTCAGAAGAAGAATCTGGTTCCAGAGAGGGCCTAGTTGACACACCTGAGCGGGTTGTATCTATGTTCGATGAGATATTCTCCGGATATACAACTTCAGCTTCTGAGATTCTGTCTTCAACATTCAATGGGGAAGGTTACGATGGCATTGTACTGCTCAAGGATATCGAATTCCATTCTACATGTGAGCATCATCTTCAGCCCTTCTCTGGTCGAGCCCATGTCGCGTATATCCCTGTAGATCGAATTGTTGGGATTAGTAAGTTAGCCCGCCTTACAGATCTCCATGCAAAGAGATTGCAAAATCAGGAACGAATTACGAAAGGTATCGCGGATGATCTTGAGGAACATATCCAACCACTTGGTTCCGCAGTCATCATTGAAGCGAGGCATGGTTGTATGCGTTGTCGGGGCGTCTTGAAGCAGAATGCAGTCATGACTACAAGCGCGATGCGTGGTGTGTTTTTCGATCGTTCAGAAGCACGTTCTGAACTTTTACAATTAATCCAATCGAACTCAAAAGATCTCTGAGAGTGTTCCAGATGACTGAGGTAACTTATCCAATCGTGGAGATATTTCACTCTGTACAGGGCGAAGGATACCATGCTGGTATTCCCCATGTTTTCGTGAGATTCGGTAATTGCAACCTTCGATGCGAATGGTGCGATACAGATTTTCTGACTTTCACTGAGCGGACCTTAGACTCCATTGTGGAGGAGGTTCTATCCTACAATTGCAATCGTGTCATCTTCACGGGTGGTGAACCCGCGATGCAAGATCTCGCGACGATTGGTGGCCGTTTGAAAGAACATGACATCACGCTATCGATTGAAACTAACGGAACCATTGAGGTAGATCCAATCATCGATTGGATTTGTGTATCTCCAAAAGATCAGATATATCCTGGTGTGAAAATCCGTCAACGTAGCGGTAATGAGTTTAAAGTCGTGTACTGCGGTCAAGATCTTGAGATTTACAACGATTTGATTGATGGATTCGAAAATCTGTTCCTTCAGCCATGCTACATGGATAACATATCAGTCGAAGAGAACGGTAGAAACTTCCAGAGCGTGGAATCGATAGTGAAGTTGAATCCAGGGTGGCGGCTTTCTTTACAGACTCACAAATGGATGGGGGTGTTGTGATTATGCGCGCAGTCATGGCATTATCGGGTGGTATGGATTCCACTTCTTTGCTACTGAACCTCTTAACTCGAGGTTACACGGTCACTTGTATTTCGTATCGTTATGGTCAGAAGCATTCGATTGAGATTGTTCGTGCCAAGGAAAATATTGCCCGTTTCCAGAGTGCAGGTCTTCCGGTGTCTCATTCAGTAGTGGATCTTACTTCTTCGATGTCAGTATTTCATTCGGCTCTAACCTCATCTGAGATTGAAGTACCTGAGGGTCATTATGAGGAGGAACAGATGAAGCAAACCGTCGTTCCAAATCGCAATGCTATCTTCGCATCTATCCTGTATGGTCTTGCCCTGAGTGTATCTGAAAGAGAGGATTTGGATGTGAGCATCGCACTTGGAGTCCATAGTGGAGATCATGCAATTTATCCTGATTGCCGTCCAGAATTCTACAATGCGTTGCAGAATGCATTTGAGATTGGTAATTGGGGGTCTGAACGGATTGCCTTTGAGCTCCCTTACATCGATGGCGATAAGACTTCGATTCTACGAGATTGTCTCGAATCGTGTGAATCACTCGGGCTAGATTTTGATGATGTCATGAGGAGCACCATCACCTCTTATGCTCCGGATTCAGAAGGCCGTTCCAATGGTCGGACTGGTTCAGACATAGAACGGATTCTAGCTTTCCATGAGATTGGACGGGATGATCCAGTAGAATACATCGAAGATTGGAAATCCGTGCTTAGACATGCGTTGAATGTACAGGCGGAGTATGGTGAATGATATGTCAGGTAAACCAAGATTAGACAATGAGCGTGATGCTGAGTGGCGGAATCGTTTGAGCCGATTAGCCTACAAGGTTACACGGCAGGGTGCGACTGAACGTCCATTCACTGGTGATTTGTATACTGAGGATAGGGATGGAAACTACCATTGTGTATGTTGTGACCATCTTCTATTCACTTCGGAAATGAAGTATGATTCTGGTTGTGGCTGGCCTTCCTTCCATACAGAGCA
>DAFJ01000013.1:0-6784 GCA_002497905.1 Euryarchaeota archaeon UBA251 | reverse complement strand
TGCCAATCCTGTGATGCACATCTTGGCCATGTTTTCAACGATGGCCCTCGCGAGAATGGTGGCGAAAGATATTGCATCAATTCAGTGTGTCTTACATTCGCGGAGAGTGATTAGTAATGGTTACATCGATTCGCCGTTGGGTTGAGACCGATACCGGTCATCGTGTGCCCAATCACAAGAGCAAATGTAGGCATCTACATGGGCACCGATACCGTTGGGAAGCAGAAATTGAAGGCGACGTAGTTACTGAATCAGGTGTCTCAGATGAAGGGATGTTGATGGATTTTGGAGATATATCGGTGATTTTAACGCGCGAGATTCATGATATCGTCGATCATGCTTTTGTTGTATATTCGGAGGATAATGATGCGATTCAAGCCCTCCAAGCTATGGGTCCGAGTCATAGAACAGTGATTGTAGATTTCATTCCTACAGCAGAGAATCTTGCAAGATGGGCCTTTGAGAGAGTTGAACCATTGATTCAATCATCGTATGGGAATAGATTGCGACTAGTCGCCATGCATGTGAGAGAGACGCCGAAATCTTGGGCTTCGTGGTGTTCCGATTAATGTATCATCAATAAGGAACCGTGATTATATACTGATTCTTTATCCGTAGAAATATGTCTACGAAGGTTGTTCCTAAAGCGCTACTACTCACATTACTCATGTTCGTATCAGTTCTTGCAGGTTGTGTTGGGAGCGATGGTGAGTTGAACTCTACAGATATCTTTGATTTAGTGGACGCAGATGGTGACGGAATTCTTGACAATATAGACGATTGTCCATCAACAGCTGCAGATAGGGAAGTGAATGCTACCGGTTGTGAAAAGGGGGCAGATGATGATGATGAGCTCCCTCCTCCAACAGAGAGAGCACCTACAATTCATATTGGAACAGACGGGGATCAGACGATTACTTGCGACCGCGATAAGGACGGCGTAAATGTTCCAGATGTGGTGCTACTGTCTGGACTAATCGATAACTATGATACAAGTATGCTTGATACATATCCTAACCCAAGCGCTGAATTGGATTTATGGCATGACCAAATTCCAGGTTACATTGGGAATCTCCCTGGATCTGAATACGACACTCCCCGAGTGGGCCAGATTGTTATGCATACATTCCATTTGCCATATTCGGTGACTGGTGGCACGATTACTGATGCGACATTGGAAATGAGGTTGAATTATCAGGATGATGGATTGCCTACCGCTGTTGGTGTTACACCTTCTGATACTATCATGCTTCGATTTGAGGATACTACAAATGCTGCTTGGAGCATGAATATCGACCTAACTGCAACATCTCCAACTGCACCTTGGCTCGATGCGATTTATTTCATGCATCTAGATACATTACCTATGGCAGGAATAAATGCTGCCCAAGGTGCTGCAGGAAATACAAATCTCATACCGAGTATGAACTCAGCAGATTTGCTTGACATTGTTGTCTATGACACTCAGATGGTTGATTATTTCGAATTGTCATTATGTGTTACTCCGGGAGATCCTCCTTTCAATCCAACTCATGACAACATTACAATTGGGCATAGTTACGAATGTGAACTACGTACAAATCCGAATCCAGACCTGAACTCTCTTACTACGTATACTGATTATGTTATGACTGCAGGGATCAACGACATTTTTGCTGTGCCGCCTCCTTCAGAGACTGCCTCACCTAGCGCTGCTCTTTCATCATATCATAACGGCCAATTCCCAGGTTTCACCCCGGCAGTTGATTACGATGACATGAATCCAGGGGCCCATTTCTTGGAATCATTTGATTGGTCAGCATATGTGCAAGCACAGGCATCTATCAATAACTTCCAATCATACCAACTTGTAGATGCATATCTAGAGTTCCAGTTGAGGGGTAGATCAAATGAATCTTCAGCAGATGATGTCTTTGTTATGAATCATATCACTAACCCTGTAGGTGTCACTAGCCCTGTAGTAACTCCTACTACTTGGTGGGCAGATATTGGTACATCATCTATGAATCAAGTTGGTTCTTGGGGTACTCACTACACCATGTATCTCTCAGATATGCCTGCAAGTGGTAGTTCATTGGATATACTAAATTCTGCCATTGGAAGTGTTGACATGATTCCTAATATGGATGTGTTCAAATCATTGGATATCACGATTCGCGATGACCAAGCAGTCGATTATATCGAACTTCACCTTTGTTTTGAAGAGGTTGATGATTTCGAGAAGATCCCTGATGAAAAATGGCAGACACCTGGTTCTTACGGTTGTAATGTTACGTTGAATAATACTCATCAAACAGTATACACAGCAGGTATGGATGACGATTATTCATGGAATACAGTCGATTCATTGACTAATCCTAGTCCATCTTTGATGAATTGGGCTTCTGGAATGATGTTTAATTCTCAGCAAACTTCAGTTAATCAAATAAATAATCTACTCGAATTTGATCAAGGATTCAATTATGATGATGGTATCTTAATTCACACTTTCAGTAATTTACCAAGTGCCGGAATTCAAGGAAGCATGTATATCACTGATGCAAAGCTATCTATCAATTTCAAAGATGGAGGTGGCTTCGGTAATCCGAATTATGCGGACGATATGATTAGTCTTCGCTTTGAAAACCCAACCTATGGACCCAGTACAGTGACTCACTGGAGTGCCATGGTTGGAAATTTAAATTCAAACGTTCCAGAATATAATGCCGTCCTTCACCTCGATGAACTACCTGTTTCTGGGACAACTACCCTTGAGGCAATGGCTGCTTCCGCTGCATCAGGAACAACAACTGGAGGCCCAGTATACCTGATAAGTCCAATGAATGCTCTCTCAATATTGGATGTCACAATACAGGACGGTATCGTTGTTGACGATATGCAATTGACAGTGTGCGCAGAAGATCTTTCAGTGGGCACGGGTGGCTTCACAGACAACTGTAGTACGGGCACAAATTATGTCATTGAGGAATACACAGCAGGTTTCTTGGATAACTATGACACACAACTTGTTGATCCAAGTATGGCTTACAGTCCATCTCAGTTAGAATTTATGCAATGGTCTCAACAGGCTAGCGGAAACACATGGTCTTCAAACCAAATAGGTGATTTCGATATTATTCAACAGAACAAATGGCTAATGCATCAATTTACAGGTCTCCCAAATGACATCTTACAAGCGAATCTGGAAATCGGTATGAAGGATTATGGGACAGTGACTGAGACTGACTCACTCATACTTTCTTGGTTTGAAACAGATGATGGCACTGCATCCGGAAACTGGTTGGGTGGTAATCAAAATGGAGTAGTTACAAGTGACATTTGGAACAATCCTTCGGGTCAGTATTCGTCCCAACTAGTCAATTATCAATTCTCGCAATTAACTGCTGCTACAACTGGTCCCGGTTATGTCTTGAGTCTTGATATGAATGCAATGCACTCGGCTGGTACAGTTTTCAATGGCCCCTCATCATTGGTTGCAGGCCCTTGGTCATTGATCGATGAGCTGAATTCCAAGTCATACTTCGAAGTATTGGTTCAGGATGATACTATAGTCGATTTTATTCGACTAACAATTTGCCGTGATAAAATCGCAGAGGCCGATTATGATGGAGACGGGATTCCTGATTCAGTAGAAGGATACACAAATGATACTGATAATGATGGTACACCGGATTACCAGGATATCGATAGTGATGGTGACAATATCCATGATACAACTGAGTGGTTTGATCAATCAGGTGCGCCAGGTGCAGACACTGATGGAAATACTGTACCTGATTACTTAGATACTGATAGTGATGGTGATGGCATTTCCGATGGTGTAGAATCTTGCCTAGATATCGATGGTGACCAAGTTGGTAATTGGAGAGATACCAATTCAGATGGTGACCAATACCTCGATATTGAAGAATGGACTGGATCAGTTACCGGTTCATCATCAGATCCGTACGATCCTAATTCACCTTGATCTTGTTGTGTATCACTTCTCTGGAGTTTCATCGTTGATCTGGAGGGCACTCTGTGCCGCCTCCAGCGCCTCAGCAGCATCATTGAGGATTCCAAGTAGCCGATGTGCTTCGAACTGATCTGGTCCACTCCTCATTAGCGTCCTGATTAGTTGCTCTCTTGCTCCTCTCTTCTTGCTATCATGAATTGGTAATGAATCGGCGACTCTCGCTGCACTTTCTCGTAGCGTCCGTCTCAATATTGGATCCATAATAGAGCGTTCATCTTCAGATTCTAAATCTACATCTTGATGCATAGAATATGCGACGACTGTAACAGCGTGAGATAGATTGAGTATTGGATAACCTTCCCAAGTTGGTATGGTTAGAAGCAAGTCACATAGGCGTAATTGGTCTTGAAGAAGGCCTATTCCCTCAGGCCCGAATACGATGGCAACACGTCCTGATAATCCCTTGAGATTCTCAATTAGATCACTAGGTGTCAGAAAATGTCTGAATTGGATTTTAGCACCTAATTCCCTCTTTCCTGAGGTTCCGATCACGAGAGATACGTCTTCCATGCATGATTCCCAATCATCGTAGGTTCCAGCATTATCGAGAACAGATTGTGCATGCTTAGCACGTTTCCTCGTTTCTTCTTCCCAATTTCCGTCATGACCGATTACTCTGAGCTTATCGAATCCAAAGTTGAGCATACCTCTGCAAACTGCACCAATGTTTCCTGGGAACTCAGGTCGTACTAGGACGAAGACAATTTCAAGAGGGTATTCAGGAAGGTCGACGTCCAGTCGATTTCCCACAGGGTTCGCCCCTAATCACGACGGCGCTGGACATATCGTGTGATGTATCCAGCAATCCAGTTTCTCATGCGCTTGTTGTATACATCGGTATACTCGGCAACTAGAACCTTGTTGTTATCGAAATCCGAGTTGAACTTGTCCGGATACATCTCCAAAAGTAGGAGGGCTCGGGACTTGATGAATGACGGACGGATATTGCCCATCAGGCCTCACCATCCTCGTCTTCATCATCCATCTTGACTTCGATGGGGAATCCTTCCTCACGGGTTACTACAACCTGGATCTTACGGGGTGGCTTCTGCATGCCACGGGCCCAGATGGTGTGGTTGACTGACTCATCAATCCAAATCCTCTCCTGCTCGGTGACTTTCATGTGGCGGACAACGTGACGCTTGACTTCTTCAATCGCCCTATTTGCCCGATGGTTACGGCTGACTTTCCAAGCACCACGGAGCGGAATCGTCATTCTTCGAACATCAGCCATTATTCATCACCTCTGGAGTTTGGAACGACGCCAATTGTGGCGCTTAGGATGGGACTGAACCTTTCGGTTGGTTCGTAGGATTACCCAAACAGGAACACGCCGATTAGTCTTCGTGACCTTGTTTAGACGATTCTTCTTACCGAAGGTCTTGCGTGATGACATCTACTTCACCTCAGTATTTCCCTAGGCCTGGAGCGGCCTCTTCAGCAGACGGACGGATTTCCTTGGATACTTGGTCAAGGAGTGACTGCCCAGCTGGAGTCACAATCCGTCCCAATTCCTTTGTTCCTGCTAGATTCTTCTTGATTACTGTGTATCCAGAATCATCTAGTTGCTGTAGAAGAGTGCGGACGACGTTTCTTGATCCGGTCACTGCACGGTTAGGTCGGACGCCACGGTTGCGAGCTCCTCCATACATCTGGGCGAGATGGTTGGTGCCAATTGGGCCATGGAGGGCGACCTTTCGAAGAATGGATGCAGCACGGCGACTCCACCAGTCTGGTTGGACAGGTGGCATCTCTCTGTGAGTCCCGGTCTTGACAATTTCAGCCCACTCTGGGGCCTTAATGGAATCATTGGATTCCAACAGCACTTTCACGCCTTCGATGAGGTCACCGGCAGGAACATCACGGAATGACGACATCGTATCACCAAGAGCATCCCGCCGACTTTCCTCGCGTATATGAACCCTCCCGGGTCCTTTGTCTCAGAAACGATTGCCGGAAAGGTGTAGGTGGCAAGCGCGGATTTGAAAGCCATAGCACCGTGGCCCGGTCATGCGCAGGGCGCTGGCACAGAATCCGAACATGCTTCGGACAATCGTCGGCCTAGGTATGACGCTAATCCTAATCCTCTCTTACGCGGTTTATTCTGCGACATTAGATTCGGGATACTATCTGGCGAAGACATCCAATGATGCTAGGGATGTGATGGTTGTTGATGACCCTGTCAATGGGTCTTACACATTCTCAACTGAAGATGCAATATCTTGGATTAATGTCAGTATTGACAATGCTCCTTTCGGATCTATCGTGGAAGTCACAGCAGTGGGTGGAGTATGGTGGTACCATCCAAATCTCGGGATTGAGGTGGATGACAATGTTCCATTCCAATGCTTTACTCCAGATACCCAGGATTATGAGGGGATTGCTGAGAACTGTGAAAGTTCAGCAAAGCACTCGTCGAATGTTGAGGATGGCACAGCTTCGATGAGAGGGATTCTCACGTCTGATTTGCCCCTGTCTGGAACCTGGGCCATTCTTTCTGATAATTTGACATCTACATCACTTGAAGTGAATCGTACCCTTGAGGATGCTCAACTCTATCGGACTTGGACAATCAGAATTTTGGATGATACGGGTTCGCCAATGAACTCCACAGGGACTGGTGTGCAGGTTGAGACGGTACATCACGATCTGATTTCAGTTGAGCAATTCACCATTGACCCCATCACGGAATTGATTTGGAGTATGACTGCATTGGTAGGTTGCTTTGGCGTCACTCTTATTCTTCCAGTCACTTTGTATCTCGCTGCT
>DAFJ01000021.1 GCA_002497905.1 Euryarchaeota archaeon UBA251 | reverse complement strand
ATTCCCTTGTGACTGCAGGCAATGCCTCTGGAGTTGTTGACGGTGCTGCTGCTCTCGTAATCAAGTCAGCCGAGAAGGCCGAGGCGGATGGAGATGCACCTCTTGCACGGATTGTTTCCTGGGGCATTGTCGGGCTTGATCCTGCTATCATGGCCTATGGTCCTGTACCCTCTAGCAGAAAGGCATTGGAGAAAGCCGGCCTGACTGTAGATGATATCGATCGTTGGGAAATTAATGAGGCATTCTCTGGGCAGGCTGTTGCTTGTGTCCGTGATCTTGGTCTCGACTTTGACAGGGTCAATGTAAATGGTGGAGCTGTTGGTCTCGGGCACCCTCTCGCTGCTACTGGGACGCGCCTTCTGTTGACTCTCGCGCTTGAGTTACGCAGAAGTGGCGGCCGTTATGGTGTTGCAACCGCTTGTATAGGCGGCGGTCAAGGAATCGCTGTGGTCATTGAGGCCATGTAGGTGGTCTAGCTTGGACCACCTCGTCATCGTGCTGGTTCTTGTCTTTCTCACTGGTTTCTTGTTTGCTCCCCTTGGTTTAGGAGGGGGTTTGCTTTTTGTTCCGATTCTGCATTATGTCGCAGGTCTGCCACTGGATGCTTCTGTACTCATTATTTCCCTTGTACTCACCGGTTGCGTCTCCTACGGTTCCGGTTTTGTACATCGTAAGGAAGGTCTGATGGCAGATGAAATCATTCGAACTACGGCACCGTTTGCATTTCTTGGAGCAATAATTGGCGCTTTTGTTGTAAACGCGATGGGTGATTCGCTGGATCCAGTGTTCAAATCCCTCGCGATGATTGTACTCATCTGGGCTTTGGTCAAAACAGTACGACGTATCCGCCACGGACGTTCTGAAAAGGATGGGGGCGAGGTCGAATCGCTTCCATTACGCGCAGGTGTTGGCTTCGGTGGGATGGTTAGTTCAGTTCTTGCAATTGGAGCAGGTGCGGTCTACATCCCTGTATTGAATCAATTTGGTGGCCTTAGTTCACGGAGAGCGATTGGCACTAGCCTTGGATTGATGATGGTGGTTGTTCCGATCGCGGTTTTAGTCCACGGTTTACTATACTCAGAACCTTGGCCCCAAGTCGATGTGTTGGCTTTTCTCGTGCTTGGTGTTGTCGCTGGGTCAGTCATTGGAGCTAGATTCGGTTTACGTATCTCTGATCCGATTATTCTTCGAATCTTTGCGGCCTTACTTCTGATTATTCTTTCTCGTTATGCATGGGATCTTGCTAATCAGATGCTGTTCTAATCAGAGTACAGATCCAAGGATTAGTGGGCCCGCGACCCAAGCGCCAATCGATGATCCAATGTTACCCATAACGGTCACGAGTAAAACACGGCCAGCACGATTTGTGAAGAGTAGACGTAGGCTATCTAGGAGTAGGAACTCTTGGAGATCCTTGTTCCTTGGTGCACTAAATTTCAGTTGAGCTGCTCCAGCAAACCATCCTGCTGCCAATGTTGGATTTAGTGATGTGATGGGTGATGCTATTGCAGCCGTCAGAATTGAGATGGGATGGCCTCCTACAATCAGGACGCATAAAGCGGCACAGGCAGCATTGATTCCCAACCATAGCAGTGTACTATCGAGTAGCCCCTGTGTATCGCCCTTTGCCAGAAGGAAGGCCACAACACCGATCATTAAGGCGGGTAGTGCGTATGGGATTACCTTGCGGATTAGCCCTGGAGGTGGCGTTGAATCTATTTCTTTGAGATGTTCTTGTGGAGTAGGGTCTCCTCTTAGGACATCTTCTACTCCAGATAGATGCCCTGCTCCGATGACTGCCAGCACTCGTCCTTTAGTCGACTCTTGGCGGATTCTTTCACCAAGGTAGCGGTCCCTCTCATCGATTAGGACCTCCCCAGCAGCGGGAATCATTTGCCTTAGTTCCTCCATCATGCTACTGATGAGATCTAGGTCCTCTGGAATCGCATCGACATCAATCTCCTCTTCTTCTTCAGGTGCAATTAATGCCGTGAGGAGGCGGAATCGTTGAATTAATCCCATTTTCGCCCATGCCCTTCGGAGGGTGATGCGGACATCTCGGTCAACCAGTGCAAAGGGAATTTCTCTTTCTCTGGCTTCCTCTACAGCAGTGAGTAAATCCACACCTGGCATTTCTCCTGTTTCCAAACCCATCTTCCTTTGCTGAGTCGCCAGCATTGCTTGGAATAGAAGTAGTGGGGCACGACCATTACGGATTGCAACTCCTAGAGTCTCTTCATCAAAGGTCTGAGGGTCCTCTAGAGCAACAAGTCGAGATTCATCTAGTTCAACAGCAATTCGTTCAGGCTGGTAAATCTCAATCTGATGCTTGACGAGTTCAGCTGAAGCGCGGCTAATATGTGCAGTACCAACAAGGCGAATAGCCTCGCCAATATCTACTACTGCAGCAGATTCGATTCTCTCTTCAACGACTTCCGAGGAAGGTGGCGCCATATCCTCCTCATCTATCATCTCCGAGCCTCCAATTCAGCGAGGGTTCTGCCGAGATCCACATGTTCTGCTACATCATGCACACGTAAGATGTCGACACCAACCTTCTGTGCATGTGCAGCTACTCCTAATGTCCCTGCGAGACGTTCACTCGTTTCTGTTCGATTGAGTAGGTCCCTGAACATCGATTTCCTACTAACGCCCCAAAGAACAGGTAGTTGATGTGGGCCACGTATCCAATCAGCATCGGAGAGCAGGGCAAGATTGTCTTCCAATCGCTTGCCAAATCCAATTCCTGGATCGAGGCAGATGCGCTCTGAAGGGTGGCCAGATTCGATCAGAGCATGAGCGCGATGGAGTAGTTCGTTTGCGACATCTGTACGCGCTTCGGTGTACTGCGGTCTATCTTGCATCGATTTCGGAACGCCTTGCATATGCATAATACACACTCCAGCACCCGTGCTGAGCACGAGTTCGACCATCTCGGGGTCTCGTAGTCCTGATACGTCGTTGATTAGATTGGCACCGGCTTCAAGAGCTAAGCGTGCGACTTCTGGGCGCCTGGTATCGACAGATATTCCAATTTCGGGGTAGACTCTTCTGACGGCTTCGATGATTGGGATGACGCGTATCTTCTCCTCGTCGATACTCACAGGGTCTGCTCCGGGTCTCGTTGATTCGCCACCTATGTCAATCCATTCGGCACCTTCGCCTTGCATCTTGGAGGCCTGTTTGAGTGCAGCCTCTATCCCATTGATTCGTGAATCAGCATGGAATGAGTCCGGTGTCACATTCAGAACACCCATTATTCTGGGCCTCCCGTCGGGTCGGCGACGGAGAATCGTAGACCAGTCGGGCATCCGAGCCTGCGAGTTAAGGCATGCTTTATCATGTGCTGGGCGTGAGTGCTTGAGCATGGGTCCGGAGGACGCTCTCTCTAACAATGGGGAGGAAGCAGAGATATCGAGACTGTCAGTAAGCGGAACGCTCAGCGTTCCGGACAAGGAACAGCTCGAACTCGCTGAAGCCATTCTTGCCCGTTTGAATCCAGCAGATTCGCATGAACTTCGGCAGATGTCGACCCGATTCGGTTTAGTTTCCGGAATGCTCCTAATGATTGTCGCTCTCTTCTGGTTCCTTGCAATTCATGTCGCTGGCAATGAATGGGGGGGTAATTCTGGGCCGAGCTCCATCTTGTTTGACCTTAACTTCAGCCAAATCTCCTGGTTGGTCCCAGTCCTCGTCTTTCTCGCAACCCTCCTTGTCTCGCTCTCTAGGGAGCGCGGAGGCGCCATCACCGCAACCCTCGGAGGTGTATTCCTGATTCTCGTCATTTACCTGGCAATCGAACCGATAGGACATGCGATGCTTGCTACAGAGGGTTCTGATCTCATGATATCGCTTATGCAAACTGTCCGTCTGGGGATTCTTGGAGTTCTTGTCCATTATAGTGCTCGCCACTTCCTCGATGCGATGTTGGTCACATGGGTTCGTTCAGTTCTATCGGGATTTGATGTGGTTCTCGCTCCTCAGGATGAGGATTAACTGAGCGGAATCCCCAAAGCGTACGGCAAGAGCCGATGTCCATGTCCTCGGGCCCGCCAATCCACGTCTTGCGGCTGGGGCATCGTCGTGAGCGTGACAAGCGTATCACATCTCATCTCGGTCTTACAGCACGTGCATTCGGGGCCGATTGTTTCCTTCTAGCGGGAGAAGAGGATCCGAATGTTTTGGAGACACTAGCGTCTGTCACGGATCGTTTTGGTGGTGATTTTGAGTCGCGATATGAGAAGCGACCCTTGGGTTGGTTACGTCGGTTTGCGAACGAGGACTCTGGCGATGGATTACCTGGTGTGGCAATCCATTTGACGATGTATGGTCGACCCTGGCGCGAGGTCATCCCAATGCTTCGAAGGGACCGTCCGATGGCTATCGTGGTAGGTGGTGCGAAGGTTCCCGGTGAGGTGTATGGGCTTTGTCAATACAACGTAGGCATTGGTAATCAACCGCATTCTGAGGTGGCTGCTCTTGCAGTATTTCTACGAGATCTTTTACCCACGGGTTCTTCTCCAGTTGAGTTTCCAGGAGGAGAGATAGATATCGTTCCTAGTGTATCTAACAAGCATGTGAATCAGGTTGGAATCAACGAAGATGAATGAAAGCCTCTGAGTCGGTTGTAACCCCCCTTTTACCGCCAATAATTAAGGAGCGGTCATAGCGAAATGAACTGATGTCAAAGGGCAAATCCGAGGTTGGTTTCCGCCCCGGCCAGGGTGTTCCCGGGGTATCTGAGTCCTTTGTGGGAGAGGATGCAGCGGATTGCCTCGTTCTTGGGACCGAACATGGTCATTCATCCGCCTCAGGCATCGGGGTCCTATTACTCGCTGACGGCGGCCGGTATGAGGGGGCTCTCTTTGGCGCAGATACTGTTGCGGAAGGGGAGTTGGTCTTTACTACTGGAATGACCGGATTTCAGGAGTCTCTAACTGACCCCTCGTTTGCTGGACAGGTACTAACATTCACTTGGCCACTTCTCGGCAACTATGGTGTAATTCCTGGCGTGTCCGAATCCAGCCGAGTATGGCCTCGTGGGGTTGTCTGTAGACAAGCCATTGAAACACCTGATCATCGTGACGCTGTAGGTTCAGTACATGATCTCCTTGTAGCGCATGGAGTTCCGGGAATTCAAGGGGTTGACACTCGTTCAATCACTCGCCGAGTCAGAGAATATGGCACACTCCTGTGTGTATTTGGTCCAATTGAGATGGAAGATGCCCTTTTAGCAAGGCTCAACGCTTCAAAGAGTCCTGATCTTGATGACCTCGTCGATGAGGTGTCGAGGGACGATGCAGTCATACTGAATCCCGGGGCTACCAACGATTCTGGAGATCGCCTCCCGAGGCTCATAGCTATCGATTGTGGTGTGAAATACAATATCCTGCGTGAACTATGTCGAAGATTTGAGGTCATATGGGTGCCAGCCGATTCTTCTTTCGAGATATTGGTTCAGGACCATCAGCCTGATGCCTTCTTCTGTTCTAATGGTCCAGGTGACCCCGCTCATCCTGGTGCAGCAACTTCAGCCAGGAGAGTAATAGCATCTGCAATCGATGCAGGATACCCTACGATGGGTATTTGTCTTGGCCACCAGTTGTTAGGGCTAGCCGCGGGACTTCGGACTTACAAGTTACTTTACGGTCATCGTGGAGCAAATCAGCCGGTGGTTGACCTCTCGGATGGCACGGTAAGTATTACCTCTCAAAATCATGGATTTGCTGTTGCAGATCCTGAGCAAGGTATGTTGGCGCCACATCCTACAGGTGCCTGCTCTGATGTGGCACCAAATGCTATCGGAACTGACGTCGAAGTCCGTTATGTGAATGCTAATGACAGAACTGTCGAAGGACTTGACGTCATAGGAAGGCCTGCATTCTCAATTCAGTATCACCCTGAAGCTTGCCCTGGTCCTCATGATGCGAGCCCGCTGTTTGATAGATTCTCATCTATTGTTGCTGAGCATCTGGGGTCATCCGCACCTGGAAATCTACCCCCTGTGGCAACCCCGTCTCTATTAGGCGGTGAGAACTGATGCCGAAGCGAACCGACATTCATCGGATTCTTCTCTTGGGAAGTGGTCCAATTCGAATCGGACAGGCTGCTGAGTTCGATTTCTCAGGTTCTCAAGCCTGTCGTGCCTTACGGGCAGAGGGATACGAAGTCATACTTGTCAACAGCAATCCTGCAACGATTCAGAATGATCCATCGATGGCTGATCGAATCTACATAGAACCCCTTCTACCGGATGTAGTCCGTCGCATTCTGGAGATTGAGAAGCCAGATGCTCTACTTGCAGGGATGGGTGGTCAGACTGCCTTGAACATCGCCTCTACTCTCGCCCACGATGGCTCACTTGAGGCTCTTGGCGTTGAACTGATAGGTTGTGAACTCGATGCTATTGATGATGCAGAAGACAGGGATCGATTCAAGCGAGTATGCGAGGAGATCGGTCTCCCAGTCCCAAGAGCAATCGCTTGTGCATCAATCGATGAGGTCCTTACGGCTGCCGAAGAGATTGGTGGTTTTCCACTTCTAATTCGTCCTGCTTTCACACTTGGTGGTTTGGGAGGAGGCACCGCATGGGATCGTGGCCAACTTGTTGAGATTGCGAGTCAAGGAATCTTGCATAGTCGAATCGATCAGGTCCTGATTGAGGAGAGCATCCTTGGTTGGCAGGAGCATGAGTATGAGGTTATGCGGGACGCTGCTGACAACTGTATCATTGTCTGCACAATGGAGAATATCGATCCTATGGGTGTTCATACAGGTGAATCGACCGTTGTTGCCCCCCAACAGACTCTCTCCGATCGTGATCATCAGATGCTTAGAGACGCAGCCCTACGCCTTATTCGCCGTTTAGATATCAAGGGGGGGTGCAATGTACAGTTCGCATTCAACCAAGAGACCGGAGAGTATCGAACAATCGAGGTGAATCCTCGGGTAAGTCGCTCCTCTGCGCTTGCCTCGAAGGCTACCGGATACCCCATAGCACGCATGGGCGCGCTCATTGCAGTTGGTTATACTCTCGACGAACTCCCAAACCCCATCACTGGGAAAGGAACTACCGCGGCCTTTGAGCCAACTCTCGATTACTGTGTAGTGAAGATTCCACGTTGGCCGTTCGATAAGTTCCGCACCGCTGACAGGACCCTTGGAACCTCGATGAAGAGTACTGGTGAGGTAATGGCAATTGGTCGGACGTTCGAAGAGGCCTTCTTGAAAGCAGTTGCCTCATTGGAGATGGGTGCACCTCATCCTCGGCCACTAACCTTGGCTGATGAATCTGAAGGTGAAGGACAAATCGAGAGGGCGGCGACTCCGCTTCCTGATGAGACACTTGAGAATTGGTTACGTGTGCCAACAGATCGTCGAATGTTAGCATTAATTGAGGCATTTAGGAGAGGCTGGGGAATCGAGCGCGTCCGTGAGATTAGTGGTGGAATAACTCGGTGGTTCCTCCATCGTTTCTCATCCCTAGCTGCTACTGAGATGGAGGTTATGGCACACGGAGGCTCACCCTCTGATATTGAGGGAGATGATCTTCAACGTTGGAAGGGCGCAGGCATGACTGACGCTCATATTGCTGATGCCTTAGCAGGATTTCCGGCATCCGGCGTTAGGGAACTCGATCATGATCATGGCCCTCTTGGAGTGATGGAGCGTCGTCACGAACTTGGTATCCATCCTGTCTATCGTATGGTTGATTCTTGTGCTGCGGAGTTCGCAGCTGTGACGCCATACTACTATTCGACTTACGAAGGAGGTAGCGCCCCTCCTGGTGTCGATATAGTACCTCATGAGCGTCGTTCACGTGAAGATGGCTCCGAGGCTTCCCGTCATGTGGTAATCGGGTCTGGCCCAATACGTATTGGCCAGGGGATTGAGTTCGATTATGGATGTGTACACGCAGTTCAAGCAATCCGTGATGAAGGACATGAAGCGATTTTAATCAATAATAATCCTGAGACTGTATCGACAGATTTCGATACTTCAGATCGCCTTTATTTCGATCCTTTGAATCTTGAATGCGTCGTAGAGGTACTTTTGCGTGAGAATGCCGATGGTCTTCTTCTACAGTTTGGTGGCCAGACTGCAATCAACCTCGCCTTACCTATGCACGAACGTCTCTCGCATCTACGCACAATGGGAATTTCTACTAAACTCATCGGGACCTCTCCAGATGCGGTCGATGAAGCGAGTGATCGCGAGAGGTTTGAGAAGTTCGCGAAAAAGAACGGATTGAGGATGCCATTAGGCCTCACTGGGGCTACCTCCCAAGAAGTCCGTGCTGCAGTTGTAGAGATTGGCTATCCCGTTTTGATTCGCCCTTCTTACGTCTTAGGTGGCCGTGGCATGGAGATTTTGTCTGATGATAATCAACTCGACGCTTACATGTCTGAGGCGTATATTACTCCAGATAAGCCGTTGCTAGTTGACCAATATCTTGGTGGGGCAATGGAACTTGACGTGGATTCTGTCTGCGATGGCGAATCAGTCCTCGTCGGTGCAGTGATGGAGCATCTTGAGGAAGCTGGGATTCATTCAGGTGATTCCACTTGCTTCATTCCTACACAGAATGTATCTGAGGATATCCTCCAGCAGGTAAAGGAGTGGACTGAGACGATTGGAGTTGGCCTTGGGATTCGTGGTTGCTTCAATATTCAGTTCGCAATTAAGGATGAGGTGCTCTATGTTCTCGAAGTCAATCCACGTGGAAGTCGTACCTTCCCGTTCGTTGCTAAGTCGACTGGAGTACCTCTCGCACGCATAGCCGCACTTCTTGCTCTGGGTGCAAAGTTATCTGAGGTTGAAATCCCTCGTTTGGAAACTAATCTCGTTTGTGTTAAGGCCCCTGTATTCCCGTTCATCAAGCTCCGAGGTCTTGATCCGGCTCCAGGGCCTGAGATGAAGTCCACTGGCGAGGTGATGGGGTCCCATGAGGTTGCAGCGGCAGCCTACCTCAAGGCTAGGATGGCTACTGAGGTCCCAGTTCCAACGTCAGGAGGGGTGTACATCACCGTTCGTGATTCTGATAAGGAGGACGTAATTACTCATGCTACTCGTTTACAGGAGATGGGGTTCACGCTACACGCTACTCCGGGGACAGCTCAGGTACTTCGTGACCGAGGTGGTCTTGAAGTCAGCACTGCTTATCGTATCGCTGAGAGGAAGAGTCCGGATGCATTGGATCTCATGAGGCAGGGCGATATACAACTAATCCTCAATACTCCTTCGAAGTCAGGCGGAGCAATCCTCGATGGTAACATGATGCGGCGTCTCGCTGTTGAACTCAACATCCCATTCGTTACCACACTCAGCGGTGCAAGGATGGAAGTCGAAGCAATCGGGGTAGCTAAAGAAGGAATGCCTGAACCGAGGCGCCTAATCGGCACCTAAGTGTGCCATCACTCTTCTTCCTCTTCGAGGTTCCCGTCGTACCAACTCTCGATGTATCTTACACGTTCATCATCGAGTCCAAGCGTTTTCGCCTGTAGTTTCAGGAATTTTCGCTCCTCATCAGTGATAATACGATCCTCCATGGCTATCTCATATGCTTCGATGTAGGATAGTTCGGTCTTTGTGAAGGCCTCCGGCATTAGCATCGATGAGAAGTTGTTGATTGCGACGAAGATTGGTTTTCGAAGCACCACTAGCGGGGCGCCAATGATAACTCCGCCTACCAGTCCCCCGCCGGGAATCAATCCCTCCATCATTTCGGTAGCAAGTAGAAGTGAAATGCCTCCAACACCAGCAAAGATTGCGGCACTGAACGCCTTTCTGAGTTTCTCATCAATTCCGAGAATATCATTCTTGAGGATAGCATATGTGAACATGAATCCTTCAAACATCCCTGTCAGTAGGATGCTAAACAGGAAGGCGTATAGACAATACAAATAGATTACAAGTTGGTCAATATTTTCGATTGAACTCATGTCTGCAAGGTTGAATCGACCAAACATTACGGTGGTTGCGATAATCGAGATTACAGCCATCCCTTTGATTGTCGCTTTACCTGTGAATCCGATGTACAGAGATCTCGCTTCATTTGCCTCATTTTCGCGGCCTTCTTCATCTCGAAGTCGCTTCCATGCACCACGCATCATGAACATAGCAATCGTCGCAGAGAATACCGGGAGGATGAGGAGAAGAGTGCTTAGGCCTGAACCTGCCTCAGGTACGAAGTAGACGTAAGGTGAAAGGTCAACATTACAGGTTCCGGTTGTCTCTTCCATCCCTGGGGAATATGTCAGAACAGCGGGAGCGTTCCCCTCGGCATCGAAGTCCATGGGTGTACTACAATCCACAAGCATCGTGCCTCCAATGGTTCCTTGTAGGCCTCCGTTTGAAGCAATTAGCAGACCTAGAATGACTGCACTAATGACTGGAAGAATCCACCAGAGTTTGTTCTTAATCGCATCCTTAGACATGAATTCCGTCCTTTTTGTCGGGTAGAAAGCCACGGTGGATAGATACAGGAAGATGCATAGAATCCCACAGAAGTACCATCCTACACGATAATACTGGATAAATGGAATTGCCTCAGGGCCGAGTGGAATAAGGTTGTACCATTGGGCCAGTACTCGCCATGACTCAGCGAGGAGGAGGATACACATGAATCGGTTTTCTGCTGCCTTAGGACGTGCTCGAATGATTAGCATAGCTAGGAAGAGTAGAGCAAGGGATGTGATTACGCCTAGAAGTGATATGACATGGGTCAGCCCCATTGTCCAACCAATACTCAAATCGGTTCCAGAGATTGTTCTCCAGTAGTATGAGGCAAGCGGACCCACGTCTGGCATAGTCATGTCTAAGTCTGTGAGCGAATAGAACTTCTCATCAGATCAACAAGAATCGAAAGCTTCGATGATGTATTGTGTCAAGGGACTTGTCCAGGCGAGTTCAGATAGACCATCCACGCCTTGATCGGCGTAGATGCGCACAACATCTTGCACGCGAACATTCCCATCTGAGGAGCGTGATAGAATTGTACGCGGTTTGAGTTCCTTACCAGTCCCATGAGGGTCGTATATCGTGTGGAGTCCATTGTCAAGGAACCACTGCGCCTTATCTCCCTCTTCACCTTCAAATGTCACCTTATTTCGGGCGCCACCAAACATCATGGCTGCAGCAGACTTCTTCTCCGGCTTGGGCTTCTCCTCTGGTTTTTCATCGGATTTTTCTTCCTCTTCTTCATCCGTCTTCTCGTCTTTCTTCTCTTCCTTCTTTGGCTTGGGTTTCGGAGCAGGCTTGGATTCTTTCATTGTTTTTGGCTTGAAAGAAGTACCTCGAGGTCGACTAACGGTTCCGGCACGGCTGGAGATTGTCCGTGATGTTGCGAATTCTGCACGAACTTCTTCTTCTATCTGATCGCGGAGCGCCGCTTCCAGTTCTGCAGAAATTTCAGCGCGCATCTCATCGTCGAATTCTTCGGCCATTGCTTCCTTTACTGCATCAGGATCTGCAGCGTCGAGGGCTGCTTGTAACTCCCCTACCTGAGTTTCAAGCGCTTGGATGGACGTGATGAAATGGGCAGCCGTCTGGATGATTGCGGTCTCCATGCCTGCTTGAGTCTGTAATTGGACGACTTCTCCAGAATGGTCTCTCCACTTTCTCCATTGGAGCATAGTGTGAGCGTGAATATCGGATCCACATTTTGGACAGAAGGATTTCTTCGGCGGCTTGAGTACTGGGATTGCCTTCAGGTCTTCACTGGAGAGAGCTTCTACGCCACCAGCTGCGATGTCGTGGATGTGGTGGCTGGCTTCCATGCCTAACTCCATCGCCTGCAGATATACCGGCTCGTTGAGATCGACCTTACCTGCGGAGATTAGAGACCATGCATTCGTATCATGAGATATGGCGGCAGCAGCAGCAGCGGCTGCAGGATTTCTCTGAATTCCTCCACCGAGGGCGGATGTGACTGCAGAGGACATAGCATCCATTGTCGATTCAGTGGATTCAGGGGTCGAGGATACAGATTCTGTTGCAAGAGCCATTGCAGCGTCTTCTTCGCTTGCAGCGGCTAGACCGAGTTCGATAGGGTTGGCACCGTCCTCAATTTTCGCGATGAGATCGAACTTATCTGCCATCGCAAGATCCGAACGCCCTCTAATCAATTCCTTCAATTGCCTCACATCATGGCCCGTGGAGGTAATTGGTCCAATCACAAGGAGGTCATGTCCACACTTTAGACAGAACTTGGAAGTGGCCTCAACTGGGCCTTCACAAGTTGGGCAGTGAACAGGCATTGGCTGGGGTATGAATGCTCCACATATGAAGAATGCCGATTCTAGTCAGCCTTCACGCCCCATCCAGGAAGGAAACAGCATCCACCAGAGCCGATATAGCGTCCTCTCTTGGAATCTCTGGGAGTAGAGTGGCGAGTTTAGGGCCGTAACCCTTGCCGAGGTGGATAAGGTATAGCAGTCTGAATGCTTCGGCTAGATCGAGATCATGCTCCCGTGCTAAATCACAGATTGCATCTTGGATCGTTTGATATTTCCATTCACATGTTTGGTATGTCTCAATTAATTTAGACAAATAATTGCGGGTGTTATCATCCATATTAGTGTCTTGCCAGATTTGCAAATTTTCCTTTGCATTATCGGAAACTGAGGTTTGAATTGTAATTCTGGCGTCCTCTGGAAAGTGTTCCGACGCAATCCAATTTCTCAGTCTATGGAGTCTATCAACTAGGGTTTCATTTGGCTCTCCATCTACCATACTATACTTCCTCATAGATTTCCAAACCGCTTCATCATTTTCTGGAAAAATCTGTGCCAACATTGAGAGGTGCTTGATCCTAAATCCCTTATTCACTTTCTTTGGCATATTTCCATGTACAATTTGAGCGAAACGAATAGATGCCCTCCTATCTTCTTTCATCTTGCTAGTTCTTGCTGAATCACCCTCCTCTAATTCCATCCTAACATATTGCCTACAGAACATGTCGTATAATCCGCTAAGTTGGAGCAGTAAATCTCCAGTATCGAATTCGATATGTTTCTTTGGTTTGTTAGATGATATGAGGAATCGTAATATCTCGGGTGGAACCAAATGTAGTGCCTCTGATGGTCCAATAAACACATTTGTTGAACTTGACATTGCCCCCATTCCCTTCAATTGAATCCACTCATATGGTAATGGATACGGTGGATTATATCCAAGGAATGGAACTAATTTGCGTCCTGTCGAGTAACTTCCTCCGGATGCAGCGTGATCCTTCCCAAAGGGTTCGCATGTGACGCCATGGATTGACCACTTTGCTGGCCAGTCCAAACGCCAAGGCAATTTTCCTTCAGCAGTCCCAATATGTGACCGCCCTTCTTTCCCCTCGGCATCAATCCATAGGACATAGGGGTCTTCCCAACCTGTAACTGTCAAACCGTCCATGCTTCCGTTGTGTCCAATAGGAGTGTAAGGATACCATCCTTCTGGAATTGGGCGGCCAGATATTTTGCTAATCAACTCTGCAACTTCGCTTCTTTGATTAAGGAAGATTCGGGCAGCATCTTCGAATTTCCCAGATTCGTAGGCTTCGTGGTTCCATGACAATTCTGGGACGACGCCTAATTCCTTGAGGGAATCGAGGAAGGGATTGAGAAAGTGGGATGCATAGTTACCTTCTGCTTCAAGATCAGGTCGACCTTCTGCATCGGGAGGAGGGATTCTGTAGAGTGGATGTCCGATATATTCCTCATAGTCGGGATGTAAGAAAGGGTACACTTTCCTTAGCGGATCAATTGAATCGATGATGAAGAGAAGACGTGCATCCATATCGATATCATGGCAAGCTCGTACAATCATGTCCCCTGTTAGAACTTCTCGGACATGGCCGATGTGAAATTCACCTGAAGGGGTGATGCCTGCTGCGATTGTATGATTGTCTCCTCGACGCGCAAGGTCTTGCGCGACACGGTCGGCCCAGTGCATCTCTAAACCTCAGACGTTTACGGCGCGAATGAGCCCGCGGAGTGGTACGCCTTCGATTTCGTTACGCTCAGTCTTGTTAACTAGGACCATACAGAGGCAGACATTGGCGCCCTCGGAACGGAGAGCCTCTATTGTGCGCCGCATTGTGGACCCAGTGGATAGGACATCATCGATAACAGCAACATCCCGGCCGGCAACATTGCCATACTTGTTTGAAAGATGTCCAG
This sequence comes from Euryarchaeota archaeon UBA251, assembly GCA_002497905.1. Classification (GTDB taxonomy): domain Archaea; phylum Thermoplasmatota; class Poseidoniia; order Poseidoniales; family Thalassarchaeaceae; genus MGIIb-N2. Next base: position 12,725 of record DAFJ01000021.1, on the reverse strand, counting down.
AACCATCCTCATCGACGGATCGGTAGATTGCGAAATCAGCATCAATGTGGCCAGCGAGGGATTGAGCGAATGCGATACCGTTCAGGCTGATTCCAACGATGGTATCGACTTGGCCAGTAAGTTCCTCATCGATGATATCTGCGAGAATAAGGCCGATGGCTTCGATTCTCGTGGCGCGGGCGCCAATAGTTCTCCAACCGATTCGAACGTCGTCAGGAGGCAATTCGACTCCTTCACTAGATAACCATTGGACAGTGGTCTGAGAAACAGATAGTTCGTCTGCAATCTGTTGGGTATTGAGTCCTTTAGCCCGCAATTCTGCGGCTTTACTTCTTAGTTCCTCAACGCTTAGTGCCATTTGAATCGGTGATTGGTTCCATCCCCCCGATTTCAATCCACCGGATGGAGAGGGCGTCTGAATCAGTATCGTCCAGTGCTTCCGAATCCGCCCGTGCCCCGTTTGGTGTCCCCCAATTCATCAGGTTTGACCTCAATGAATTCTACGGATGGTATCGGAGCTATGACGAGTTGAGCAATTCTTTCTCCGGCTTCGACCGTGAATGAGTCACCTTCTCCAATCCATGTTGCGAGGACCTGAATCTCACCTCTGTAGTCCGCATCGATTGTGCCGACACCATTTGGCAGGATCATCCCCTTTGCTCCAAGTGAGGAGCGTGCGCGCACCTGTCCCTCGAATCCGGCAGGAATGGCAACAGCTAATCCGGTAGGAATCCGCGTGGTTTTTCCTTTGTGTACTGTATGCTCTTCAATCGAACGCAGGTCCCAACCTGCAGCAAGAGAACTGCCCCGCTGAGGTGCTCGTGCTTCGCTGTGAAGTTTCGTGAAGAGGACTTCGATAGGTGCTGTCATGGAGGTACATTGCTGGACATGGTGCATCAATGAAACGGCGGTGGGTTTGAAATGGGGTAGTCGAGTCCAATGGGTATGGCGGATTTTGAATACGAGTCCTTGCTCGATAGAGCACGGGACAAGATTCCTGCTGATATCAGTGAGCGTGCCCGCTGGACACTTCCTGAGCCGGACATTATGATTGAAGGAAATCAGACCATTATACGCAATTTTTCGGAACTCATCTCAAAGATGGATCGTGATGCTAACCACGTTTACCAATACTTGCTTGGTGAACTTGGTACGAGCGGCACTAAGGAATCCAACCGTGTGATGTTCAAGGGTAGAATCCCTCCCAAGAGAATACGTGGAAGAATTGTGAATTATGTGAAAGCCTTCATTCTTTGCAATCAATGTAATGCACCGGATACACACTTCGTCAAGGAAGACCGTACAACTCTGATGAAGTGCCAAGCTTGCGGTGCAACACGTCCAATCCGATTGTGATTCATACCCACGGTTCGGGTAGAGTATATCCGGCATCTAAAATCGCTTGGCGTAGGAGAATTGGATCATCAGTCATGATGCCATCTGCACCAATATCGATTAGATGTCCCATCATCTCTCTATCATTGATTGTCCAATATTGAACGGCTTGACCATGTTGATGTGCTCGATTTACAACACCTTCAGTTGCTAAATCGAAACCCCCTCCTTCAGTTGGTATCTGGAGTATGGATACTTGGCCAGGATCCATCCACCATCGATCAAGTTGTAACATTGGAATTATGATGCACTTTCTTATTTCAGATTCAACTCCTGAAGTTGTAATCTTCCCACCACTTATTTCTCTGAAAGCTTGTATTGATTCGATGTGGAATGACCCCACTTCTATACGGTCCTCCATCTCTCGATTTTCGATTTCTTGAAACATTATTTCAGCAGCGATTTCTCCCGCTTCTCCTTCATTCTTAATTTCCAAACTTAGACGGTGAGGTGAGTCTATGAAACGGTCTAGAATATCCTCTATCGTGACAGGTGAGAGATGACTATCATTCCAGGGGTTACCTCCTGTTAAATTGGTGAATTTTGCCGATGCATCTAGGTTCAAGATTTCTTCCAATGTCATATCAATAACTAGTCCGGTGCCGTTAGTAGTCCGGTCTACAGTGTCATCATGCATAGTGATTAGACGATTATCAGAAGTCAATTGGAAATCCATTTCAAGCATATCGACTCCAATCATTGCAGCTCCTTCGAATGCAACCATTGTATTTTCTGGAAATATATCTGCCCCCCCTCTGTGAGCAATAATAAGAGGCCTTTCATCCCCGACTATCCAATCATTTCCTAGATCTGAATCTAATCTTGGACCACTGAATAGAAGTAACAAGAAAATGACAATTCCAAGTAATATTTTTTGACGTCTTTCCATCCTTTACACCTCTATAGATACGAATCAATATCTGCAATCAAGCAAAATCTTCCCTTTATTTTTCCGTTGGTGCATGTGCGTATGGGCTTTGGCCACATCAGCGAGTGGAAATATACTGTCAACTACGGGTTCGATTAGTCCATCTTTCTGCATTTTTACGAGTTCTTTCATCTGATCTTGCATGATTTCCTCTTTATCCCAAGTACCAAGATGGACGCCAAAGACGGCTTTGTTTGAATTCATCATGCGCAAGGGGTCGAATCGGGGGAATCTCCACCACATCCAAAGGGCTGCGAGAATATTTCGCCGTTGCCCAGGGACTGCAGATGAACCTCCAAAGGTGTACAACTTACCTCCCTTGGCTAATGCCTTGTATGACTTTAGGAGATGGTTCCCTCCAACTGGATCAAGGGCATGATCGACGCCACGTCCATTGGTGAGTTCGTGGCATAGTGCTACGAAATCATCTCCCCGTGAAATGTGATGCATACCCATTGATTCGACGAATTCTTTCTTCTGAGCCGAGGAAGTTCCGATGATCATTTCTGCTCCCTTTGCTTTAGCTATCTGTGCCACTGCAGTTCCGACTCCTCCTGCGGCATGATGGACGAGCACGGTATCTCCTTCTCGAATCCTGCCAAGATGTACCAACATGTGATGTGCTGTGGCATATGTGACCGGCATTGCAGCAGCAGCCTCTAGTTTCATACTCGGTCCAAGAATGAAGGATTGATCGGGCAGGACATCAATTATGGTCGTGTATCCTCCATATCGCGTCATTGCGACTACACGATCGCCAACTGAACGATTACGCACATCTTTCCCAATCTCAATTATTGTCCCACTAACCTCATACCCTGGAGTAAATGGGAAAGGAGGTGCTGCACCATATAGCCCCAGTCTCATCATTAGGTCGGCGAAATTTATTCCAGCGTAGTGTACATCTATTCTAATGTGGTCTGGTGCAAGTGGTCCGAGTTCACCTTCTATGACGGTTATGCTTTCCGGACCTCCTTTCCTAGGGTAAACGGCTAATCGAACATTTTGACTCATTTCGTCACACTCTCTTATTTTGACATGCGGTCATGGTTTATCATAATGGAATCAAGGCAAATAAAATCGGATTTCTGAAATATCCTTTTTCTTATTTTTTCGGGGAGTTGTTTCCTCAGGATATCCTGCTTTCAGGAAACCGATAATTCTCTCTTCTTCTTCTGGTATACCTATGGCTTTGTATGTATTTTTGTGACGTGTAATTGCCCCTGTGCTCCATTGTGATCCTACACCCATCTCCCACAGGTATAGGACTGCATTGTGCAATGCACAAACTGATGCTGCATAGTCTTCTTCTTCTCGAAAGGAATCATCTGGACTCAGTTTGGATGTAACTGCGATTAGTATCGGTGGGTCAATTATTTTTGATACGGCTCTTTCCTGTGCCATCTCAACATCTTCTATCCCATTTGATTCTGCTTTCTTCCTAGCTAGGTCAATCACATGTGGAAGAATTTTGTTTCTAGTTTCTACTCCTAAAATGTAGAATTTCCAAGGATTTGTTTGCTTATGTGATGGTGCATTATTAGCAGATATGAACGCATTCTCAAGTATCAAATGGTCCACGTTTTTGTCCTGAAATGTATACACAGTTCTTCTTGTGGTCAGGTTGCGTTGCACATCATTCATGTCATTGCCCATCCAAAAGATCGATTTTGGATGCAAGGATGAAATCTGACTCGGTTAAACCATCTATTTTGTGAGTATAAATCACAACGTTGACTCGCCCCCAACCTATCTCAAAATCAGCATGGTGAAATTCATCCTCACAAATTTGTCCGGCCTTGTTAAGGAAATCCAAAGCGGTTGCAAAATCTTCGAAAGACCATTTTCGTTCTAGATGATGAGCATCAATTACCTTCCATTCAGGGTTCAGTTCAGCATACAATGGTTCGATTTCCTCATGTGTAAGTGGCGGAACACCACCCTCGCAGGGGATACATCGTTTTTCGTTGAGTGCCATGTTCATCCCCACTGGTGATTCTCGTGGCTGTTGGAGGCGCGTTTCTCAACTTGCTCTTGGATTTCATTGCGTCGGCGTGCTTCGGCACGCTCGAAGGTCATTAATTCCTCATCGTCTATGTATGGGGGGCGAGTATGGGTTATGAGGCGAATTTCAACAATAACCTCTCGGGCTAACGCACGAAATATACCCTCTGAATCTATGATTTCTAGAGATGATTTGTGAGATGATATGAGGCGCCCTCGAATCCAGGGTTCCATATCTCCACTTAGTGAGCGAGCATCTAGTAGAATCTCGACAAGGTCATCGCGACGCAAACCGGCCTTCCTGTCTGCGATTGGACCGTATAGTATGTCTTGAAAATCGGATACATCTGTAATGCCCATTTTGTCAAGTTCTACCATCGCCCAGTCGGGGTAATCGGGAGCCATGGCTTGCGACTTCGGGAGTGGGCTATGAACCGTCGCATCGACAATTGTGAGTCCTTCCGAGGCCCTGTCTTCAAGAATGCCTAGCCTCACCGAAGGTCGGAGGAATCGGAATGCCAGCAGTCCAATGGCGGCGCATCCCAACTGTCCTACAACCTGATGAATTGATGGATAAGGCATTCTCCGCGGCTTCTAAGAAAGCGAACCTTGTAGATGACCCAGACAAGTATCACAGGGTTCGTAAGCAGATGCTTGCGATGATTCAATCTTCATGCGACGTGCTTGAGACAACTTTGAGAAAGTGGGTTTCAAGATGGCCCAGCCTCGATCAGTTGAGTTCATTCGACGCTGCACTTATCGATGCAGCTGTTGGCCATGACCCATTCAAACAGAATCTTGGAGGTGTTCAGTGGGCAGCAGATCAAATCAATCGGATGTCCAGAGAGGGTCAATCAAGGATGGCAAAACATCGTAGTATCGAGGAATTTCACGACCGCAGACGTCACGTCTACGGCCGTTGTGCCTCAATTCTCGATCAGATTGGCCCACAACTTGCATGGCTAAATGATGCTAGAAACATCATGCGTAGGTTCCCAACCATCGATCCTTTGGATCCTTGCATTGTCGTTGCAGGTGCGCCGAATGTGGGTAAATCTGCTCTAATTTCGGCACTCTCTTCTGGTGAGCCTGAGGTTAATGCATATCCATTTACTACGAAACGCCTCCATGTAGGTCACTTTGAACATCGTCGCCGAATCTATCAGATGGTGGATACACCTGGTCTTCTTGATCGACCGATGGTCGAACGGAATGATATCGAGATGCAGGCTATCGCTGCACTCGAGAATGTCGGATCAATCGCAGTTTATCTGATGGACCCCTCTGAGAGTGGAGGAAACCCGATGCATACTCAAGAGAATCTTTTGTCGGAGGTAACAAACATGCTAGGCGACACACCTGTGCTTGTTGTTGACGGAAAGATGGATCTTCTCGGACTCACAGAGGATGATTCTGTAAATCCTGATTCAGGTCATATCGCGATTAGTGCGACTGAAGGTTGGGGACTTGAGGCACTGAAGGCTATTATTATCGAAAAAATTGGTGCAGATGACATAGATGACCCCCTAGAATTACCTGACGGATGGCATCGTAAGAATCGACCCGAGTAATCAGGGGTTGATATGGCCGGTATGGCCGCAGATGGTGCAGTATACATCGAATCCACCGTAGCTTGAACGTAGAGCACTGACATCGATCGTGCGTCCACATCCTTCACATCGGACTACATCCATGATACTGGGATTAACCCCCGGTTCTTCAACGCGTTGGCGAGTAATCCCTGCTCATACTTTCTTACCGAATCGACCGATGAGGCCACTTACGAGTGGGAAGTTCATGTCGAATGCGCTTCCGAGGAGTCCTGCTCCTGCAAGGAAAAGTAGTGCTTCAACCCACCAAGTTAGCGAACATTCGATATTGATCGTTACCTTTTGGGAGGCAAGATCTGCGCTACCAGGGTTACCTCCCGTAACGAAACGAGTGTCGCCAGGATCGAAGGAATACTCAAACATGCCATCTGTACCATTGCCGCCTGCTAGAAAATCAAATTCACTTGCTTCACAATCTGTGAGACCATTATCATCTGGTGGACAGGTATCTGCCGCTGATGCATCTACGAGGCCTATCCAAGAGACGTCTGGGCGTTCCCATTCGATTGTTGCATCGATGTCTAGGAGTACAAATCCGGGGGGAATTGTGAGGTTATCTGATGTCATGCCAACTGGGCAAGATTGGAAGCCAGGTACGCCACAAGGAATCAGTGGTACCTGCTCACTTTGTTCCGGTGCATCAATACCAATCAAACTAGCAAGTAGTAAGATGCCGCAAATAATTGCGACAATCATTGGAAATAAAGACAGAACTCGCATAACTATGGATGTCATACTGTCCCGCCTCCTGTGACATTCAGAATGACTAGAAGTACAGCGATTGCAGGGAAGATATACATCAGGATAGAGAGTTGCTTTCGAGACCTCTCGTTCTTGCTATGTTTAGCTTCACAGTTCGCATTACTACAGATTGGGGGGTCCGAGTCGACACGAATAACAGCACGACAAACCACACAATGCCGATGAGGTGGCACGGATTTCAGGTCAGTCTTAGCCTGCTTTCGGACGCGATCAACATTGGAACGAATCCGCTCTGCAATCTTAGACCCCTTCGCCATGTCTCATCCCTCGATATTCGTGCCTTCAAACGCTTCCCCACAGAGGCAAGCATGGAGCCGTTCCATGTGTCTCCCATCCAGGACGGCTAGTGGTAGTCCCGCTTTCCTCGCACGGTCGGCCCCGATTGGATCAATGACTCCGCTACCGCCTGCTGAACGATGAATGGGGGGTCCGACAATTTCTCGTAATTCGTCATGTGACATCTCTTCAAATCGAATGGCATCTGGATTATTCCGTGGATCTGCACTGTGGACATGGCTCACATTTGTGGCAATTAGACACCGATCCGCTTCTAGGGCACATGCCATCATGATTGCCACATTATCAGTAGTATGTCCTGGAACTGTTCCACCCATGATTACCACGGCGTTTTCTGCGGCGAGTAATAATGCGTTTTCAATAGATTCAGGGATTGTGTCCGGGACCTCAATTCCAGCGCAACTAATTGCCTCTGAGACGATTCTAGCGTTGAGGCGGGTTGCGGCGATACCGATGCGGTCCAGTGCTGCAACATCTTCGCCAATTAATGGCTCCGCTAATTGAATTCCCTCACGAGCGGGAGCTCCTCCGCCTACGACAAGGACGAGCCTAATCCCACGTCTTGTTATGTCTCTGACAGACTCTGAAAGGCTGCGTAGCCATGCTTGGCGGTCCTCGACTTCAGGTCGCAGAAGGCTCCCTCCCAAGGCGGCGACACGGACTGTCATCTTACATTGACCGATGGAAGCGGCTCATCAATCCGTTGCATACTTTCGCCCCTGATTCGGTGAACAGGGTTCAAATGCGGGCTTCGGGCCCTCACGATGGAGGTGCAGCAGGATGTCCGATGATTTGGAGATGCAGCAGCGACGCCTCCGCCTGAAGAATGCCTTACAGGAACTTGAGGGCATGCGGGGAATGGGGACGGAACTAGTATCTGTAATCGTACCTCCGGATCGCCAGATATCTGATGTTCGCGGGCAGTTGTCTCAAGAACTTGGGCAGGCGCAGAACATTAAGTCGAAATCGACCAAGAAGCATGTGACTGATGCGATTGAATCCGCGATATCGACATTGAATCGTTATCCTACACCCGGTAATTTCGGGCTTGCTCTATTTGTGGGCCACGTTATCGTAGGTAACAACAAGACGCGTCTGATGAATATCGTCGTGGACGATCCTCCTGATTCAATTCAGTCATTCCGATATCGTTGCGATTCGACTTTTGAACTCACCCAACTTCAGGAGATGCTAATTGATCGCACCTCATATGGCCTGTTCGTTATTGATAGAGGAGAATGTGCATATGGAATCGCAACAGGTAGCCGAATTCACTGCCAAGAGGAGATGCAGTCGAATATTATGGGAAAGCATCGGCAGGGAGGCCAATCTGCTCAGAGATTCGAGAGGCTCATTGAAGAGGCTGCACACAAGTTCTTCAAGAAATCCACAGAACTTGCTTGTGATTATTGGTTGCAGCATTTGGAAAATATACAGGGCATTATCATCGGTGGACCTGGGGCGACTAAGGACTATGTTGTGAAGCATGGCTATTTCCATCATGAGGTTGCGAAGAAGATACGCGAGCCTTTCTTCGATGTAGGTTACTCTAACGAGTCCGGACTCAGAGAACTTGTTCAGCGTGCTGGCTCTCTAATGGATCGTATTGCTCTCGATGAGGAGCGTGGTATAGTTGATCGCTTCCTACAGGAGCTCAATCAGGCACACCCCAAGGCGACTTATGGAGAGATTTTGATTCGACAGGCTTTGGATGCCGGAGCTGTTGATAATTTACTCCTTAGCGAAGGATTGAGAAAGGTCCGTTCAACCTATAGATGTCAACTCTGCAAGCATGAATGGCAGAGGACAGATGACAAGGGAAGCCCCCTTCCAGACTGTGTGTCATGTGGTGCGTCGTCAGATCGTGTTCGTCTCGATGATGAGGCGACCGAGACCCTCGTGGATGAACTCACAGCGCTCGCGGCTCATACTTCAGCCAAAGTATCCATTATTTCAGGTGATAGCGAGGAAGGACAGACATTACTGGATGCCTTCGGAGGGATGGGGGCAATCCTCCGATATGCATGGAGTTGATGTGAATGGATGTCCTAATTGAAGCCACAATTCCAGGTATCAGACAGGGCATGTCCACTTTTGGAATAGATGAGTCTGATTGGCTCTCTCTTCTAGGCCCATCTACTGTCTCTGATCACGGAGATTTGGCTATGGCTTGCCATTCTCTTGCCCGAGTTCTGCGTAAATCACCAGTAGAAATCGCTGAAAATATCTGCACTGCGATAACTCCTCATCTTGAGGGAGTTGCCCAAGTTACATCGATGAATGGTTTCGTCAACATCAAGGCAACAAATAGTTGGCTCTCCAAGCGCGTAACTGAAGTAGCCTCTGATCCGCGTCTTGGGGTCACAAAGGCAGAGGTGCCCCGAAATGTTGCGATTGATTACTCGTCCCCAAACGTTGCGAAGGAGATGCATGTGGGACATCTTCGTTCAACGGTAATAGGTGACGCTCTAGCACGAATTTTGACCTATCAAGGACACACCGTGATTCGCGAGAATCATATTGGTGACTGGGGTACACCCTTCGGTATGCTGATTGAACATCTTCTCGATCTTGGAGAGGCTGAAGCGGGAGATGAGCTTTGTGTAGGTGATCTCGATAGTTTCTACAAGGCTGCTCGCGGGAAGTTCGATGAAGACTCTGATTTTGCTGCTAGATCCCGTGCACGTGTAGTGCTGCTTCAGGGTGGTGATGAGGAAACGTTGCACCTTTGGAAAGTCTTGGTGAATGAATCCACCCGTTACTTCAACGAAGTGTATCGGTTGTTAGATGTCCTTCTTGTAGATGAGGATCTAATGGGGGAGTCGGCCTATCATCCACTCCTCCCATCGGTTGTGTCTCGTCTTTCGGATGCGGGTATTCTTGAGGAGAGTGGTGGTGCAGATGTTGTTTTCCCAGGTGGCCATCTTAACCGTGAAGGAGAGCCACTACCCTTGATTATCCGAAAGGGCGACGGAGGCTACAACTATGCTACCACTGATATTGCATGCATCATAGATCGCACAGAACGCCTCAATGCTGATGATTTACTATATGTCGTGGGGACTCCTCAGTCTCGACATTTCGAAATGGTCTTCGAAGTATGCCGTATGGCTGGTCTATTGGGCGAAGGACACCGTTCTGAGCACGTGAACTTCGGCTCAGTCCTTGGTTCCGATGGTAAGGTTCTGAAGTCCCGTTCGGGATCTGCAGTCAAACTCGTTGATTTGCTTGAAGAGTCTATATTGAGGGCAAATGCAGTCGTAGATGAGAAGAATCCTGGGCTTGAATCCGACGAGAAGAGACAAATTGCTCGTGCTGTTGGTATCGGAGCAGTGAAGTTTGCAGATCTTAGTAATGATCGGACGCGAGACTACGTATTTGATTGGTCAAAGATGCTTTCTTTTGAGGGTGATACCTCACCATATCTTCAGTACGCACATGCTCGAATATGCTCTATTTTCACAAAGGCAAATAATTCAGATTGGGTAGATTATCCGATTAATATTAATGATCATTATGAGGCTAGATTGGCTCGCAGCCTGTTGTCCTATAGGGATTCATTCGAATCTTCAGCTCGTGATTTAATGCCTAATCGTCTTTGTACTCACTTACTTTCAATATCTTCTGCTTTCACCTCATTCTATGAGAACTGCCCAGTACTCATTGCTGAGGACCCAGAGGTTCGCAATGGCCGACTACGATTGTGTGATGCGACGGCTAGGTCTCTAAAAATCGGGCTTTCTTTGCTTGGCATCGAAGCACCTGAGAGAATGTAATCAGAATTCGGATACGTCAACAACATCTGTTGTTTCAGAAGCATTCGCTTCCGCCTCGGCTCTCATCTGGGTTAGGACCCTCTTCGCTTCACCAAAACTACTGCATGCTCGCGTTCTTTGGGCAGAGGGCCATCCACAGTCGATACGGTCCTCATCGACAGAGTTCGGCTCAATCCAAGCTTTGCATAGTCGATCATGGCATCCCGCACGCACCTCGTCATCCTCTATCCAGAAACTAGTCCTGGTACAGACCGGGCAAGCATCACGTCGGAGGGTGCGTTCCATTTCTCGTGCATCTGGACCAATAGTTCCGACAGTCCAACTATCGATTCGGATTTCGATGATGTCGGTGCTTTCTGCATCTGCCATAAACCCTCTAATTACCATCTCCAAGTCCTCATCCTCGATCATCATCGCAAGTACTTCTTCACTTGCTTCGCGATCAATTGCGATGGCGGTGAGAACCCGGTCTCCGCGTGCAACCATGATGCGCCCTATATCTTCCATGGCATGAATCCAACGACGTATAATCGGGCCTGAGGAGGTTCTGAAGCAAGGGTATTCTTCATGGACTCGCTTTTCCCGGTAGGTGTATGGTCGATATTGGAGATAAGGCCCCAGACTTTACGCTGAAGGATCAGGACAAGAATGACACTACCTTGTCATCATACAAGGGTCGGCGGGTGATTCTCTCGTTCTATCCTGCGGCTTTTACCGGTGTGTGCACAAATCAGGTTTGTACAGTGAACGATGCAATGTCTTCTCTTTCAGCCAGTGATTGCGATGTAATCGGGATATCTGTAGATTCTCCGTTTTCCAACAAGGCGTTTGCAGATGCTAATGGTATCGCGTATCCGCTTCTATCTGACGTTCATCGAGAGGTCATTACTGCATATGGGGTCACATTCGATGACTTTGTAATTAAGGGATATACTGTAGCTCAACGTTCAGTTTTCGTTGTAGAGCAAGATGGTACGATTGGGTATGCTTGGTATTCTGACAATCCTGGTATGGAGCCCGATTATGAGGCTTTATTCGCTCATATCGGGGCCTGAAGTCCTGTCATAGGGTTCATACAGCACCAGCATTAGCGCTCATCATCCATTGCACTTCGGTGCAGGTGATCCTCGTTCACAGCGCCCCCCGGGTGTGCTGCGATCGGGATCCCTTTTGGGTGTGGGGTGATTCCCTGATTTTTGACCGTAACAACAAGCTGACCGTAGGTCCTAGTGGCCGGAGGTGTGTAGCATGAATCTGGTTCTTGATGGGGCGAATATCGCTCGACAGGGCGTCGATAGTTCAGGAAACGGGACGCAACTCCGTGCAGCACTTGATCGACTTCTTGCAGATGATCACACTGTCTATCCAGTAATCGCGCAGTTCAGGATGTCTGGAAAGAGAGCCTTCCCAAACATGGAATGGGTCAATGAATATCGTGAGCATCCATCGGTGCATTTCGTTCAGTCGCCTTCAGGGACTGATGATGACGCCTTTATCCTCGATCTTGCAATCCAACTCAAGGGTGTGATTGTGAGCAATGACCTGTTCAGGGATCACAAGGAGCGTCTTGGCAAGGACTCTGTACGATATTGTGGATCAAAGGCTACTCATCGTATGATGTATTCAATCGCAGGCGAGCTTTTCCTTCCAGATCCGAAGTTCAAGATGCCTGTAGAGGAGGCAGTGGAAGTCCAACCTCCTGCCGTGGAGGTTACTGCTCCTGTGAAGGACAAGAAGGGGTCTCCAAAACAAGGCAGTGGTTCGAGCAAGAGTCGTAGTTCAAATCGTCAATCCTCTAAGACAAATCGTTCCCATCGGATATCTAGTGCCTCAGTTCGCTCATCTATCTTGCAACATGGAGATCTGCCTATGTCGGTACAGAAACTATCGACGTATCTTCCTAAGATGATTGAGAAAGCTACTGGTCGGAAGATGTCCAAAGCAGAGATTCGC
>DAFJ01000093.1 GCA_002497905.1 Euryarchaeota archaeon UBA251 | reverse complement strand
ATCCTCAATTCGAAGATTTTCAGGGGTAGTATCCAAATCCTCTGGAACTTCAAATTGTGAGGCGAATCGAGCAACGTTGAACATCTTCGTAAGTACACCGAAGTACTTGGCTTCGATTTCTTCTGGATTAATCTGGAAGTCATCTCCGACTTGAGCCTCGCAGGCTTTCCACAGACGGAAGCATTCAGATCCAATTTTCTTAGCTTGTAATGCAATCTGTTTTCCATCAGGCCCCTTCACTTTCCAAGACCCAGTACGGCCCCCTGCGCCACATTCAATGACAGAGTCAGCATCGATGCCGTTGCCGAGGGATTTCGACATCTTCCGCCCCCATGGGTCCATTCCTAAACCGTCAATCCATACATGTTGGAATCCTNNACCATTTCCAAGTAATGACTTGGTAATATGCCGGTTCCAAAACTCTTCAAGGCTTGAGTAGCAGTGTAAATATCCAAGTTAGTCCATGCTGCTCCAACTTCTACTAATACAGAATTAAATTCATGCAAAATCCATTCATCTTCTATATTCAAGTTATCTGGTTGAGATTCTAAATCATCTGGGACATCAAATTGTGAAGCAAATCTTGCAACATTAAACAATTTTGTCAATACTCCGAAATACCGTTGTTCAATTTCTTCTGGATTAATGTGGAAATCATCACCAACTTGTGCATCACAAGCCTTCCATAATCTGAAACATTCGCTACCAATTTTGTTAGCCTTCAGATTAACTGTTTTTTCGGGTCCTTTGACTTTCCATGAACCAGTTCTACCACCTGCTCCACATTCAAGAACAGAATCTGCATCAATACCGTTGCCTAAGGATTTACTCATCTTTCTACCCCATGGGTCCATTCCTAAACCATCAATCCATACATGTTGGAATCCTGGGCGGTCAAGTACAAGTGCAGATTTCAGCAGAGTGTAGTAGAGCCATGTGCGAACAATTTCTTTTCCTTGAGGCCTTAGACCTGTAGGGAAAGCCTTCTCAAAAAGCTCAGGATTATTGATGTAACCAGAAACAAATAGATTCGAATTAGAACTATCCATCCATGTATCGAATACTTTCTCTTCACCTGTTAGTGGGCCTAATTGATCCTTTAGTTCCTCATAATTCCCTATATTTTCTCGTGTATCTCTGTCAAGAACTACGCTTCCAACAGGTGGATCTTCGCGCCAAGGTTGCACATATGATCCCGTTGGTGGAACTATGACACATTGCCCTGATTCATCATACCATACCGGAATTTCGGTGTGATACCATCGTCTCCTTGAGATTGGCCAATCGATAGTGATATTCTGCATCCAATCTAAGAGAAATTGTTTGTTTCTAGGAGGGTGAAACACAATCTCATCGGCGAGTTCCTTGATTCTATCAAGGACATGAGTTTGACGTACGTACCATTCTTTCAATAGGATTATTTCAACAGGATTCTTTCCGCGTTCTGATACAGGAACATCTTGTTCTTTCTCAACGATAGCATCGATTCTTCCTGCTGTTTCGAGGTCAGAGATGACAGCATCTCTAGCCTCGCTAACTTTCATTCCACTGTATGGGCCAGCAAGATTAGTCATCTTACCATCGAGATCGATAGCCACAAAGGGATCTAATCCAAGTTCTCTGAATACAGCAACATCATTTTGGTCACCAAATGAACAGACCATCAAAACACCTGAACCGAATTCAGATTTCACTGACGAGTGAGTTTGGACAAGAACAGTTTTGCTTCTTCCTTCCGTATCTACTGGAAGAGAAAGTTCACAGCCGACAAGGTCACTGTATCTTGAGTCATCTGGATGTACTACAACAATCCCACAGGCACAGATTAGTTCTGGTCGAGTAGTTGATATGATGACGTCGCGTCCATCTGTTGAAGTCCAACGGACATCGACTAGTCGTGTTTTACGCGAAAGTCGTTCGACTTCTGCGTCAGCGATTGTTGTGCCTTCGACAGGGTCGTAGATATTTGGACGTAAATCCTCTACTATCTCTCCTTTCTTGAAAAGGTCCACGAATATGGATTGAGTAACAGCACGGTAGTCAGGGGCGTCGGTAAGATATTCTCGTTCAAAGTCACAGGATAGTCCCACACGTCGGGCAGTACTCCGCATAGCAGCAGTGAATTCTTCTATTGTTTGTTCACATAGTTGGATGAATTCAGCCCGGTCATATGTTTTCATTTTTCGACCAGTGTTCTTTTCAACTGTGAATTCAATATTGATTCCATTTCGATCTACACCCCATGGGAAGTAGACCTCCTTGCCTAGAAGTCGTTGACTGCGGGCGATTACATCAATCATAGAATACTGTGCAACAGCACCGATATGCCAAGTACCACTGGGGTAGGGTGGAGGTGTGTCTATGACGAAGATTTCTCGATCTGATGACGGATCGAAAGCATATCTTGGAGGCGCCTCTGGACCGAAGTGGGCCTCTTGAACCCGCTTCTCAAGATCTACAGTCCACCTCTTCTCAGGAAGACGGGGTGAGGCCATGGATATCGGTTAGAGGCTGAAAGCCTTCGTTCTTGACGATTCCTCATTGAATGCTTGTGATGCACCACATCGATGCGATGTGTTCAAACACCATGCTCATCGAATACACAATGGTGGCCAAGGTGACCTCTGAGGACGACGAAGGTCCCGAATCATCTAGTAACCCGATAGATGCTCTACGTCGCAAGGTTTCAGAACGGATTGATGGATTTGATCGAACAAAGGCGATCGATGCAATAATCACAAGCCCGAATCGAATTCAACGAGAGTTGAAGAGTCTATCAGCTACAGGTCTCCTAACTCGCTTTCCACTTGCCACAGTCCTACTTTGTATTCTCATGACTATTCTATTGGGTGTCGAATCTGGGATGAACGATTGCCGTGAAGGTTGGGACCGCGATGATTGGTGGGGATCCAGTTGTCGCACTGAATCATCTTTGAATGTGAATGGTGATTTGGAGGTCTATCTACCCGCAGGTAGCCAGATTACTGATGATCTTGCAGATATTCAGAAGAATTGGACAACCAATATCATGGTCATCTATGTGGAATCTGAGGATCAGAACGTTACAAGTACTGAGATTCTTCAGCAGATGGACGCCGTAGAACGTACACTCAATATCCATCCTAACGACAATGGTGACGAGGACAATGTCATCTCAATTCTCTCAATTTCTACCGTTATCAAAGAGGTCAATAGTAGCGCAGTCCGAGTAAGTAAGGCGTTTTTCAGTGGTTTAGCTACCGCGACTGGAAATGAGGAACTTAGTGAGGATTTCAATGAGACCATCGATGAACAACAGGATATCCTTGGGAACTATGCGATTCCAGAATCCCAGACAACGATCGACCGGATTGTTGGAGAACTACCGGAGAACGCTCAGCAGAAACTTGTACGTGGCGTAGGTATCGATACTGATGGGAATGGGATAATCGATTCGAACGAGACCGCCAAATATTGGAATCGAGCAGTAATCATTGTCTTCATTACACAGGAACTAGACAAGGATGGAGACGGAATCGATGACTATCCAATTGGTGCACTTATCGCTAACACTCAGAACCGAATTGACGAACTAGGTGAGGAGAACGGATGGAAGGAGAATAACCTCAGCATGACGTTGACTGGTCCAGTCCCTATCACTAATGCCGTAACAGAGTATTCGTTCAAGTTATTCTGGCAAATTTTCCCCGTTGGAATTGTTGCAGTTGCCATTGTTCTCTTCCTTTTCCACTGTGACGTTTTGCAGACTGGTCGGATTCGTCCAATCCAGGGAATCAAGGTCGTCATAATCTCAGGTCTCCCGACACTCTGTTCTGTCTGGATGACATTGGGAATCATTGGCATTACGAATTGGGAGGTGACAATGACAGTTATTATCGTCGGACCAATTGTTCTAGCCTTGGGGGTTTCATATGGACTCCATATTACGAATCGATATGCTGAATCGGTAGGTACTCCTCAGGAAAAGATGTCTGAAGCACTCCGTTCCACAGGGAGAGCTGTGTTTCTCTCCGCTGTTACGACAATCATTGGTTTCATCTCACTTACATTCACACCGATGGCTCCGATTCAAACAGTTGGTTGGGGTCTTGCCCTAGGTATTGTTGTCGTTTACATTATGACAATGCTCATGGTTCCAAATCTCACTATGCTTTTGGATTTGAAGAAACCTAGTCACCCCCCACCACGGTTGTTCAAGGCTGCAGTGTCAGGGCCAGTAAATTTCTCAGCCGTCGCTCTTACTTTCTTCTTGATCCTAATGCTCGTTTCTGCCGGTATAAATCGGCCTAATGTCGAAGAGAATATCGAACTTTTAGAGATGGCTCCAGAGGAAGAGATTGCTGTTCAGAAGATGAAGACATATTCGACAGAATTTGATGCAGGACAAGCGGGCTTCGTTAGAGTAACAGGGGATATTTCCGCAGATCCAACCTTTGACACTGGTGTAGGTGATCCTTATGATAAATTGCAGGGTATCGATCAACTTGAAGGTAGTATAAATCTTGTAAATCAGACCACTGCTGTAAGCGTCGTTTTCCTGATGAAATCAATCTCTATATCGGTGAATGTTTCCGGTTATCCTATCTTGGAAATTATTGAAGATTCCCCTGCACCTGATCCAATTAAGGATGCTGCTGGTCTTGTCTTCGGAAGAGAAGCTACCGAGGATGCAACCTTCTGGGAAGCCTTGCAGACACTCGATGCACAGGATGACAGCGGTGGGCGTCAGACTCAAAATTTCCTGCTATACGTATTTTACAACTCGTTAACAGATGAGACAAGAGAATTGTTCATTTCTTCAGATTTCCAGAAGTCGATGATTTACATCGACATGCCATTTATGGATGTACAATCTACGGCTGTTGCCGTGGATGCAGTGAATGAGTATACTCAAAATGATGGTTCGCTGAAGGGCGATATTTCTGCAGATTCCCTCAGTGGGGTTGCAGCTGTTACGATAGCTGTCAACAATGAGATTGTTGGGTCGCAGTGGAGTTCACTAGGTTTCGCTCTGTTATTCACACTAATCACTCTTGGATTTGTTTTCAATAGTGCTCGCTATGCCCTACTGACAACTTTGCCTGTTGTTTTCACAGTCGCGATGCAATGGTTAGTCATGGACCTCATGGACGTCGAACTGTCACTAGTAACTGTGATGATCGGTTCGATTCTAGTTGGTGTCGGAGTAGATTTCTCAATTCACATAGCCAATCGCGTTCGGGAGTTAGGAGGTGACATTGAGGCTATTCTCACCTCGGCTTCAAGCACGGGAATGTCACTTGCTGAGGCCGCTGCCTGCACTATTGCTGGACTTGCCTGCGCCTTGCTAATTCCTATTCCAGCACTTAGCCCCTTCATCTACACAATCATGATTCTACTTATTGTAGCCGCAGTGTCTGCATTACTTCTTCTTCCTGCGATTTATGCGTTAATGGTAAGGTCAGGGGCTGGCCTCGATGGGGGTGCTGATTCTATGGCGAATCGTCTCTTGCTCAGCAACCGGAATCAATCTAAGAATCGAACTATTGGAGTAGATGGTGAACCTATTGATGCAGTATTGACAGGTTCTGAATCCTGGTGATCTCACTCCATCAAAGTCAAGGACGGTCGGCTCAACGCACCATCATGACGAACCATTGGCTGATGAAGTCAGAGCTTGATGTATACCCTTGGTCGCAGTTGCAAATCGATGGTTGGACACACTGGGATGGAGTACGTAATTATCAGGCTCGAAACATGATGCGTGATGATATGAAGGTAGGAGATATGGTAATGTTCTATCATTCCAACTGTAAGCCTCCACATGTAGCAGGTATTGCACGTGTTAGAAGGGAGGGATATCCTGACTTCACCTCATGGGATGCGAAAAGTAAGTACTATGATGAGAAGTCATCGCCGGATAATCCTCGATGGTTTATGGTGGATATCGAACCGGTCCTATCTTTCGATTCTATAGTTGACCTTCCATCGATGAGAGGGGAGGTAAATCTAGAGGATATGCCTCTACTGAGGAAAGGTCAGCGGCTCTCTGTTCAACCTGTTCCGGAGGAACATTTTGAGCATATTCTTCGAATGGCTGGACATACTATGGAGGATGTGGAATGAGCCACATTCCAGCATCATCTAGAGCTATGTCAATCGAGTATGCAATTCGAGACGTTGTTGTTCCTGCGACAAGGCTCGAAGCCGAAGGTCACGAGATAATCAAACTGAATATTGGCGATCCTATCGCCTACTCTGGCTTAGGGACGCCAAGACACATGGTTGATGCCTATGTCTCAGCATTGACTTCCGGCGATAATGGATATTCACCCTCATATGGGTTACCTGCTCTTCGAACTGCAATATCAGTTGATGAAACAAACAAGGGATGGGATTGTACAAGCGATGATGTATATGTGACACATGGTGTTACCGAAGCCCTGCAAATTCTGTTTTCAGCAGTACTTACTGAAGGTGATCGAATACTTGCACCTGGGCCTCACTATCCTCCGTATATGGCGTATCCTCAGATGGTTGGTGCTGTTACCGAGGAGTACCGATTGGACCCTGACAACGGTTGGAAAGTTGACATCGATGATATCCGATCTAGAATGGATAACGATGTACGAATGCTCGTCCTCATCAATCCAAATAATCCAACGGGCGCAATCTTGAGCCCTTCAGAAATCAACGAGATTCTAAGAATCGTGGAAGAATATCCGCATTGTCTGGTAATTGCTGACGAGATATACGATGGACTTGTCTATACTGGCCAGCACGTATCAATTGCATCTAGGTCATCGAAAGTTCCTGTGGTTAGTATGAATGGTGTTTCAAAGGTCTACTATGCTCCAGGATGGAGGATTGGTTACATGGCTTTGCATGACCCCAATCATTCCTTAGTCGAAGTTAGAGATGCCATAGAGCGCCTACTAAGATCTAGGTTGTGTGCTAGTACCCCTGCACAGATGGGATATCTTGCGGGTCTTACTGGTGACCGAACATGGATGCAGGGACATCGTGCCAAGGTTCTGGAGCGCAGACAAATCGCTCTTGATAGGATTGAACAGATCAACGGTCTATCTGTCAAACCTACAGGGGGGGCATTCTACATGTTTGTGCGTATTGATCATCCAGATTATCAAGACGACAAACAATTCGTTCTTGATTTACTACATCAGGAACATGTCTTACTTGTACATGGATCAGGATTCAGTCCTGATCGCGGTGCAGGCCATGTACGGATTGTACATCTCGCTGATCCTGACACTCTGAATGAGGCATTCGATCGTATTGATCGGTTTCTCAACAGTTGAAGTATTCCGGCGAATGGGTTTTGAACAGTAAAGAAGGCGGCATACTATGGGATATATGCGCGCGTTCCTGTGCGTCACACTCGTTTGTGTCTTATTCATCCCAATAGTTCAAGCTCAAGAAGCAAATGATTCGATTGTTGAAATTGTTAGTTCCGGGGGGTTGGGAACAGATCCTTTACTGTTGATTCCTATTGCGATGGGATTCATTGTCAGCTTACTTCTCTGGAGATTCCTTCTTCCTGCCAGTCTATCGAACCTTCAGGTGGCTTTCGAGATTGATGAAGACTTCTATGAGGTACATCGCCTCACGAAAACACGGTCTGATGCATTGAAAATCATTCGTCCTAGAACGGTCTTTTTCGGGGTGATTCTCTATCTTATGGCCATGGCTGGGATTATGATCTTACTATCGGATATCCTCGATGATAGTATTCTCTGGGGCCGTGGACCTACCTATTACCAGCCAGCATTGCTCTTAACCGCGATATTGTTGTCAATTCCGATTTTTCTTTCTCCTTTCATATCCCTTTACGCTCAGATCTCTAGAAAGAGTGCTAGTGATTCCATAGTCACATTCCGAGAATTTGTCCTCAATGTATTCAGCGTCTGCTTGATTATCGTATTTCTTCTCACTCCTGTTGTTTACTTTGCCTATCTTGAATTGAATGAGGTGGAGAATAACACTTGGAAGGCGATTGAGAATGAATGGGATGAAGTGATCCCTTTCCAACGTGATTTCGCCTTATCAGAAATGGTTTGCTTGGATACTAGGGGTATAGATTCACCTTTGCCAGTAGTTACATCAGCGTCTTCTGAACTGGAATGTAACGAACTTATCGATTTAGTGCGTGATCCTATTACAAGAGAATGGGAAGAGAATTATTACGGGCGTTGGGTATCAAATCAAGAACGTATTGACATCAATCTGAATATTGATACTATTGATTGGGTATCTATTGGTCTACTCGTCTTTATGTCTCCTACAATCATCGCATATGGTCGTATTATGGGAGCCTCATGGAATGTGATTGTGAGAAATAAATACCGGACGTTGAGAGGTCAAAAGACACCGATTGATCCGGACCCTCCATCTATTATGAAGAGAGTGAATGCGGCCATATTGGTTCTGTTCCTTGGTACGATGCCACTCGCCGCCATCAACGGAATCTCAACATTAGTATGGACGAAACTTGAGAACCCAGATAACTTACGATATATCCTAGATTTAGGGGGGATAGTCGGGAATTCTTTGTTGATGTTCGTGGAAGGAAATGAATTCCTCAAAACATTGGTCGATTTGAAGAGCCTCTCTTTTGTTCTTGCTGGATATTTGATGTTGAACGTCTCGGTAGTTGGCCTAGCTCTAATCTTCGAAATGATTCGAAACCTCTTCCTCGGAGGTCAAGTGATTGGTGGAGTCGGCGGCGTCGTCCTCGGTGCTCCTCGCGAGATTCGGGCTGAATCGATAGTCCAATCTCGTATTATCGCCTTTGGGCTAGCAGGATTTGCAGGATATTCTGTCTTACTTCTTATCATGCAAGTATACAAGGAATGGGCAGAATTGATGCCATATTCTGATTCAATAGGTTTCTTGACAGGTGACCAGGTTGAACTCCTCCTGCTTGAGGGTACATGGAATTTCATTGCAGCTGGTCAGGGTATTTTCATCTTGACATGGTTACTATCCATTAGTCGTTGGCGAACCGTCGGAATCACGAAGTTCGATCTTGCACCTGAAGAACGTCGTTCCGGTGCTGTTCGAACAGATGACGGCAATTGGATTCGTGATTATGTAATGCAAGCTGCTCGCCAAGACGATCTTGGCGCACTTCGCCGTTTCCAAGAAGATGCTATTGAAGCGGATGAGAGCCTTCTCAGATTGGAGCGTGGACGAGCCAAGATGTTTGAATATGCTATGAGAGGCCTCTGGCCGAATGCCATTGAGGCGGCTAAAACCACACTTGCTCAACAAGGTGGTAATGATGATAATGCTCGGATGTTGATTGCTGTTGGACATATTGCATCCCGTCGTCTAGATGCATCCAAGATGGCTCTGAAGGGTCTCTTAATGGAAGATGACGAAGATGAACCAGAACTAATAGAATTCATTTCTGAGTGGATGGATCCTTGGGCAGATAGGGTCGATGAAGACGACCTATATGATTGGGAGAATGAATCCACGATTGACCAGATCAAAGAGCTTCAGTCAAAGATTGAATCATGGGATCCTGTGAGTGAGATTGGTCATATCCATCGTAATCGACTTGCTCACAATGCCTTGATTTCATCTGTAGCCCAACTTCGAGCACAAAGGAGAATGGATGAGGCTCTGGATTTGGCTGTAGGACTTGTCCGTCGCTACCCCAACAGTTCGAAGGCGAGAATCGCTTGTGCACTATGTAGCCTAGA
Organism: Euryarchaeota archaeon UBA251; assembly: GCA_002497905.1. Taxonomy (GTDB): domain Archaea; phylum Thermoplasmatota; class Poseidoniia; order Poseidoniales; family Thalassarchaeaceae; genus MGIIb-N2. Next base: position 5,968 of record DAFJ01000093.1, on the reverse strand, counting down.
TCTAGGTAATTGGCATGACGCTTTGGAGATTTTCCGGGATTTGCAGTTGACTGGACCCGAAGATCCTCGAGTAAAGGCATTGGGATCTATCCTGGGACTTAAGGCTGATACTGATGAATTCGAGGTTGCTTTGGCAGTTGGTACGGTTGCTGAAAAGAAACCATGGTTGGATCAAGCACCATGTAATCCATTCATTGGATTAGCCATAAAAGGTGGATTAGATGAGGCGTTAAACGCAAATGCCTTCTCCATCGCCCATGAGGCCGTCGAACGTCTAACAGCTCCCATCATCGCACCCACGTTATTACAGAACTTCATCCGTTGGGGTCTACTTCCTTTGGTTTGGCTATCTTTGGGTGCAATTATTCTTCTTGAGACGGGAGATACATCTGCAGCAGGATTAGTTGGATTTGGACTTGTTTCTGCCCATATTGCGGCAGTACGATTCAGGAATCAAACAAGCCATCAGGTGCGTCATAGGAATCAACCATTGATGGTCAGGATGGCTCGTCGATTGAAGAAAGAGAAGGTGGTAGGAGATCTCTCACGTTCCCCAGTAGGCAATCATCTACTATTATCTGGGATTCTGCTTGAAGTCGGTGGTGTAATTCTTGATGTGGGATTCCCACTCTGGATGGTTGAGCGAAGTAAATCGGTCCGTTCGCGAACTTGGAAAGTACTCATGCATGAACGAATGTCGGCTCTGCGCAATTCCAAACTCCCACGTTGTGATCCACTCCCTAATCGATGGTGGTTACGTCGGCCAAGACCATACGAGGACGACACACCTGCTATGGAGCGTCTAGTTGGCCCTGTGCATTATCGTCCAATGCGGAAGTTGGAACCGCCTGAACGTAATGTCCAGATTAAAGGCCCACCGTCACGGAAGGCCAAGAAGCAGCCTAAAGGGAATCTGAATGTTAAGTTCCGAGGTAGCGGTGTAACCGGTGATTCTTGATGCCTATCGTTCCAAACGACAAGGCTGATGCAGATATCGTTACACAAAGGAAAAATTGCCATCGTTCCGTTGCAGGGGATTTGAAGCTTAGTGACTCAAATCCTTGTGTGTGGTTTCATAACTCTGAATTTATGTCCATATTCAATCTGTTAGAACAGAATCTTGCAAGTTCACTATCTAGGCGATTACTACATTCCATTTACGTTCATCCTTTCTCTGGATTCTTTGAAGATTGTATACTTCGCAAGAAGCCATTTTTCAGTTCAGAAAGGGCCCATTTATCTCGGATGTTCGATACATGGGCTCAACTACGGATATTGACTGGTCGAGGCATGGCTTCTGTAATCGAATGGCCATTTAGATTCCATGTAGATCAACCAGTTCATGCAGGTGTTGAGGTCGGTGACATCATCCGCATAGTTGAACAATTGACTGGATTGAGTTGGAGGGCAACTTGGAAGGATGATGGTGGTAGGAATTTGATGATTAATCTCGAACTCATTGAGATGCCAATTAAAACAGAATCATCTAAGCAAACGACAACAGGAGTCGAGATTGATATTGGAGTTGACTGGATTCAAGGTTTACCTCTACTAAACGGTTCACCAATCGTATTCTTGACAGCTGAATCGATTGTCGAATTTACCCGATTATTGAACGAGGTCCCTCCTCCAGGAAGTCCTGAAAAAGATAAATTTCCTGATGCAGACAGCAATCTAGAGAAATTATTGATTGAGGTTGTAGGTAAATCTATGAAACCACAATTGCCTCTTATTCTTGATTGGGATCAAGATAATAGTGCAATTATGAAACATCTCACTGATCGCGGTTTCATTCGAAGTTATGCCTCATATGACAATGTAATTGAGTATGAAAGCATAATCCCTCGATCGTTCGTATGTGGGCCAATGGTTTCAGCATGGGAGGCATCTACTGGAGAGACAGCCGCTGTTAAGATGATTTCCAGAGGGCCGAATAAGCATACAATTTCATTTCGAAATTAGTTTTCAATAATAGACAATCATCCTCTTTGAAAACAGTCAACTGCGGTGAAACCTTTTATCCGAAGCAAGGATGGATAGCATAGCCCACCTGTGGGTAAGTGATCATATGCCACTCGACCATAACCAATGGGCTGTCGTCGCGATTGTATCTACCCTTTGCCTTGCTGGTGTATACACAGTCGTTGATTCTGGAATATCAACTACGGAAACGGGAGGTTTCGAACCCGCTACAAATGATTTGTCACCTACCGAGATTGATGCAACATTCACTGAAGGTGAAGACACAGACGGAGATGGAATTTCAGATCGAATGGAACAGACTCTTTACGGGACAGATTGGAGAAATAATGACACTGATGGTGATGATCTTGAAGATGGTTGGGAGATAGCTAATGGTCTCGATCCTCTCGATGATGGTACAGCGAGTGGTGAGGAGATAGTTGGAGGAGATCCAGATGCTCAGCCTGACGATGATAACACCGAACAAAATGAAACATTTCCTGACCCGAATAATGGGCCAGATGGCGACCCAGATCGCGATGGTTTGACCAATCGTGACGAGGCAGCCCTTGGAACCAATCCGAATCTAAAAGATACAGACAGCGATGGATTGAATGATCGTTGGGAATCTCTCTACACTCACAGTATCGTAACCCCAACTGGCGAATTAACGATGTTCGATCCTTTATCTGGAAATTGGGACTGCGAACTTTTGACAGCCGATGTAGAAGCTTCAGTAATCCAACTTGTTGGGGAAGATGAATGGAAAAATAATCTCACTATCCTCAATCGTCAATCATGTGATGCTGTTCTTGACCTAGATTCGGATACTCTAAACAACTACATTGAGGAGAAATATAATACAAATCCGTTGGAGCGAGATAGCGATAATGATCTAATTGCAGATGAAATTGAAGTTAACTATGGTTCTGTGGAACTGTTCTATCATTGTGGTGTGCCTCAGAATCCGGCTCTATCATTGACTGCTCCCTTTTCATCCATGCAATCTGATCCTGATGATCTCACATGGTTCAATCAGGATATGGACGGTGATGGTCGCTTGAATGGACCAAGTGATTGGGATACTGATGGTGATGGTATGCCAGACGGTTTTGAATACTGCTTCAATGAAATATTGAATCCATCCAATGCGTCGGATTCATTCCCTGATGGAGATGATGATGGATTGAGTAATCTTGCTGAGTATGAAGTTGCATTAACTTGGGGTGCAGAGAATTTCACAGACCCTATGGACCCTGATACAGATAATGATGGCATGCCAGACGGTTGGGAATTTGCATCAGGCACGCATCCTAAGTTCGATGATTCTGAGGAGGATCCTGATCTTGATGGATACGATGTTGATGGTGATGGAGCCGTTCTCTATGAGGAACTGGTGAGTACGGCAGAGGTTGACCAGATTATGGTTGAACTTGGCGAGTATGTAGAAGCAGATCAGACAGTTGCTTATGCCAAGATTGTCCGGAACGGAGCCTATGCATTAGATCGTCTCGCTGCCCCTGTCAGTGGGTATGTGTATTCCATTCCAGCTCAGAAGTTGTTGGATGGTATCGATGACATGGGAACTGAGGATACCTCAGACGATGTCGTAGTAGAGAATAAGGTGACTTCGCGAAATTTTGTTTGGATGTCTATTGTTGAAACCTCTGAACGTTATACTAATCTCAAGGAGTACGAATCCAAGTTCAATGACGAAGGCCTGGCTGTCGGCAGGTCCACGGATCCTCTTGTTCCTGATACTGACTATGATGGTTTGATTGACGGCATCGAGGTCATTGGATGGACGATTCTTGTTGTAGAGAAAGGGGTTGTGAATGTTCACGTTACTTCAGATCCGAGGTCTATCGATACTGACGAAGACGGCCTCTCTGATGCTGATGAGTATTTCCTGCATGCAACAAATGCTTCGAACTTTGATACGGATCAAGATGGACTAGGAGACCGAAGAGAGGTCATTGATGGTCACCAGATGACTTACAATGGAATTCTCTACGAATACACGACTAATGCTTCAATGTTCGACACAGACAACGATGGATTAGCAGATGGTGAAGAGGTTGTTGCTGGAGAAGATCAATACATTACCCATGCAAACAACTCAGATACAGATGATGACGGTTTGAATGATGGTGCTGAGACATTATTTGTACCTCGTCCATGGCAAGATCAGACTAATCCGAAGAACAACGATACTGATGGCGATGGTCAACCAGATGGTTGGGAAATGCAAGTTACTAGCACCATGGATAACAAAAAGACACACTCATTGTGGATAGCCCCTTCAAATTGGCTTCCTCCTGGTTGCGATGCTATGAATGAATGTGGCAAGGGTCCTGGTGGCTGGCTATGGGATAACTTCCGTTCAGGATTCCAGTCAGGTGCAGATAGAAATGGTGATGGTGAACCTGATCCTAAGTACTTCATCAGCGAGATGAATCTTACTGGATTCACCATCCCTGATTCAGGCCGTTGGGCCTTAGATCCTAGTGAGGGGGCTTTACCTGACCGATTATACGATATTGACAATGATTCACTTGTCAACACGCAGGAGATTCCAGATCGTTGGGACACTAATCCTGTGAATGATGATTCTGATGGTGACCGCCTTCCTGATGGTTGGGAAACTCGGGCAACAGAAGCTGCATTGAACGAGGGGTTAGTGGACAACGGTACACTCGAGATTATTGGCGCCCGTGGCCCTCTAGATCCGCGCATGCCCGATTCAGATTTAGATGGGATCATGGACGGTGACGAGGACTTTGACTCCGATGGACTAAATCGAACCGCACTGCTAAATCGATACTGTCCGCCATGGGACGGATCATCTGGTGTATGCCACATCGATCCATTGACCCCCTCTGGTGCGGTATTCTATGATGATTTGACGAACTACACCAACTATGAGGAGTACCAGAATGGCACCTATGCAGTCTACAATGATTCCGATATGTGTGGCGATGATCGTTGCCCTGATGGGCTCCTAGATGGGTATGAAGTATTCCACAAGGATAGCGATGGCGACACAATGTGGGATGGTTGGGAGTATTTCTTCAATTTCGATCCATTCGATCCTAGCGATGCTAACATCGATAGTGATGGAGATGGAATTTCTAACCGTTGTGAATGCGATTATAATTCTAATCCGAAATCTGGTAACTCTTTCCCCGGCCAAGGTGAGATTTGCGATGATTTCGCTTGATTGCACACGATTAGTCAAAGCGTTCTTCCCTATCTGATGACCATCGAGTCGTATGAGAGTGATTTGGGTATCCCTAATTGCTCTCCTACTATTGTCCAATCCTCATCTTTCTCTCAAGGATAGTCAAGAATCGTATCAGTCTCCAGAACTTGACCTGATTCAGATAGAGGGAGGAAATGTTCAGATTTTCGAATCATCCTCTGATCTGAGATTCGATGTAGGATATATTGATTCAGATGAAGTAGAGATACGTTGGATGATTAAGGACGAAGGAGTCACACGTTATGATGGTCAATCAGAGTTCCAATCAGAAACAAACGAATGGGACAGTATTCCAATCCATCACCATGTAATCTCACCTTGTCGCTGTATTTTGGTCATTGACGTCATCGTTGAAGATGAACGTATCCACCGTGAATTCGGGATTATTAGAGCGGGCCAAATCGCATCCCCTAATTCTTCAGAAAACTGGGTCATCGTACCAAAGAATCCAATATTATCTATCGATCAACAGATTGTTGATTTCACCTATATTCAGGACGGTGCCTCATCAGATTTTGATGTTAGGTGGGGTATTCAATCCAGCAAGGCTAGTGAATCGGGTTGCTTAGACGGATTACACAACCCACCTTCAGTTGAACAGTGGATTGTTGTGGGAGATACTTTCAATTCTACAGAACTTAGTATTGTTCAGGATCTTTCTTCATTTGGTGATGGTTGGTGGACAATCCTTGTTCAAATGGGGCTAGATGGAAATTGGTCGACATGGATTGGATGTACTGATAT
>DAFJ01000040.1 GCA_002497905.1 Euryarchaeota archaeon UBA251 | reverse complement strand
CTGCCCAGGTTTAGCCCCAATTAAAATTCCAAACCTTTGTTTGTCCATAGAGGACATAATTAGTGCAGAACGTTGCCTCAAGATTCGCTCAATACGCTCTCTACCCATTTCTGAAGCTTCGTCAGTATATGGGTCAAGCATTGCAAGTGGTTTACCTGTATGCATGACTAATCCGATTGGATGGAAATCACCGCTTCCCAAGAAAAGGTAGTGGCCGACAGTTGGATCGTCGCCCGAATAGTTACACCCTAGCACTTGGCCAGGAAATGACAAACGAGCACCGCCTACTGGAATAGTAACATCAAATCCTGCTTCTTCGAGGTACTTCTTGTAAGTAGGTAGAAGGTGTAGATGTTGGATACTACCCACTAAACCAAGTTTAGAATCTGTAAGAGGAGCTACTCGTCCAACCATGTCTTCGAATTTAAGCACTGCTTCAACCTCTGAAGAAGGTGGTTCTGTTGCATTATTGACCCGCTGAATTGCAATATCTCTGTGGGCATTCAAGATAGGTATAACCGGAGCGATTTCAGGACTGCGACTGTATGTCACAGGGATGAATTCAGTATCCATGCCTGAATCTATGTTCATCTGAGAATGACCCATATGAGCAACTAACTCGACTCCAATATTCTTCATCTTGTCATGTACTAGATCACAGGCCCCATAACAGGGGTCAGCAGAAAGTACTACTCTTGCAGAAGTCTCTGACTCAATTGTATCCATCATCTCAAATGCCTGCATTTTGAGACCTTCAGGCACCTGAAGAGCAACCAAACGTGTGTCATTAGCCTTGATTCTCTCGACCAAATCATCGAGTTGGAATTCGTGAGCCTCAAGGTCCATGGTTAAACTGCCCTCACAGGACCTGTATTTGAGAAGTTGCACTAGATTATGTCCAATTATATGGATGGAAGGACATTCACAACGCCATTTACCATCTCGATTCGAACAAGACTACGCAAAGGCCACGCATGCTTATCGATTAGATTCTGCATTCCCTTATCCTTTTCGAATATCGTCCAAACTCCCGCTAACTCCACACCCATATCTACCAACGCACTAAGAACTGGTTCCATCGTCCCACCTGTCGAAATCACATCATCCACAACGAGGACCCGTTCACCAGATAATACGTCATTAATCCATATCTCACCCTTAGAGTAACCCGTTGACTGATCAATGATACGTTCTCCCTCGAGACCGTAAGACCTCTTGCGCGCCACTACTGTAGGGATTCCTGTAGAAACTGAAAGAACTGAAGCAAGAGGGAGACCCATTGCCTCAACTGAAAGAATAAGATCAACGTTTTCCCAATCTACCCGATGGAGAAGAAGGTCACGAGTGGCACACAAGAGTTCACTTGTTTGTCGTGGAACTCCGTCAGTGAGAGGGTGAATGAAGTATGGATAGTCCCCCTTCCATACAACTGGGGCTGAGACAACGCTGTCCTGGAGCAACTGGAGTGCTTGCGATTCAGAGAACATTAACCCTCACAGAGGCCTAAGGGTCTTGAAGAGACCGTTCAAACCAAGCCCTTGAGATGTTCCGCTCCCTTCTTGAGACGGATTGTAGTGGGAGTCGGGAGTTTCATTCCTGCCTTTCGGAGAGCATCACGAGCTGCTAGGTAATTTTGAGGATCGGTCTGGATGGAAATGACGCATTGATCACGCTTGACACGAGCAGCTGTACCTACGTTCTTACCGAAGGACTGACGCATCCCCTGAGATACACGGTCTGCACCCGCACCTGTCGCCTGCTTATTCTCACGCAAAATGTGGTGTGGATAAGTGTGGACGCGGAGAGCGTATCCATCCTCGCCCGCATTTGAGCGAATCGTAGCATTGGAGATCATTCGACCGGCTTCAAGAGCAGTGTGTCGAATCTGACACGAATTGTCTGCAGTAAGATGTAAAATGACTGGGAAATCTCCGGCCTCAGCACGAGGTCTGTTTCCCATATGGAAGCGGAGAATACGGTTGTTTGGCACACCACCAGTGTACTTGCGGCGAGTGAAAGCCTGTCCACTAAGACGGCGGTACATCTTTGCCGGTTTGCGTGCCATGCTATTCCTCCCGGGTTCGGGCGACCTGCACAGCGTATATAATTCCAACTCCGTGAAACGTAATACTCTAGGTGGAGAAACCAAGCCTCTGCATTACTGTGAAGGCTATGCTTCAAGGACCGTTCGTCCCGGTTGAGGTCCGTGGCAGGCGGCATCGATCGAACTCCAACCTCTGCGGAGGCCGACACTATCCAGTGGATACCTATCGCCGCATTCATCGGCATCCTACTAATCGGAGCAGGAGTAATCCAATCTGCGAATGGTATGCCTACCGAAGCCGCGATTGACCTTTTTCCCGATGATGTCGAAGTCATTGACATCGCATATTCCGAATCTGTAGGTGCGGCGATTGTCAGCGATAATGGCGTAAACACACTCCATACCTTCGAAGGCGATGTTCCCACCCCTGTCCCTTTGGATAGTTCGCCGAACTCAATATCATCTAGCCCCATTGGTTGGTTCATCGGTGGTGACGAGGGTATGCTCGCCCACCTCAGAGGTGAAGAAATAACCCAGCTTGACGTACTTACATCAACAGATACTGTCATCGATGCTGTAGCAGTAGATAACCGAAGCGGATGGGTAATTATCGAGCGCGATTCAGAGATTCAACTCCGAACTTTTGACCTTGATCATACCTCAACCCCACTCAGCCTTGCAGCGACTCTACCAAGTGATGATATTACCCTAGCGGGTATCGAAGTGGATTCGACCGGGACAATTGCTCTGGTCCGAGCAACGAGTAGTGCATTCAGCAATCCAATATCATCTACCTCAAGTGGAGAAGTCCTCCTTATGGCATCCGCATCCTTGGGGACTCAGCCAGATATGACACTGATTCAACACGGGGGCGGCCACCCATACCATACTCTGATGATCTCAGAACATGATGAGATTCTTGGCTACGCCGTATCGTCGGATTCGGCTGTGATGATATCCGACACAGGTGTTGTGCGTTCCATCGCAGACCTCGAAGGGGGCATCGCGGCGGCTTTGGATTCCGACTGCCGCTTGTGGATCCTCCATGATGAACAATCGATTTCAACCTATGACATGACGAATGGGGTCGACTCCATGCGAATCAATTCACCAACGGGAGAAAATCCTAGAATGGTATCCTCCGACTCTGGGCTACTTCGAATCGTCTATGATGATTCATCCGCCTTGACTCTTGATACAGACGACTACACTGACCCTCTAGCACGACCGGGTCTTCTCTTCGATTCCGTTTTCCTGACGATTGTCCTGGGAACCATCATTATCCTTGGAAGGAACTTCTACGTGATGGGCTTTGACGCTTGGTGATTCCAAAACTCATCGCGTTGTTTATCATGCGTAGGCTCAGTTCTCTTTGAGCCGCTCTGCGGTAGGGGAGTGAATGAATGGCGTCCAAGGGCCCTGGAATGTTGGATCAATATCGGGAAATCAAGGAACAGCACCCCGATACCGTCCTCTTCTTTCGAATGGGGGACTTCTATGAGATGTTCTACGAGGACGCAGTCATCGGAGCCGAGACACTCGGCATCACACTCACTAGCAGAGACAAAAATTCAGACAATCCTGTTCCGATGGCAGGCATCCCTTGGCATAGTGTTGAAGATTATCTCCGGAAGATGGTCAAAGCAGGACACAAGGTCACACTCTGTGAACAGGCTCCTGAACCTCTCCCTGGTGAGAAAATTCTGCGTCGTGTAGTAACCAGGGTATACACACCAGGCTCACTTTACGAAGATTCGCTAATTGGAGAGGATGGTTCGGCATTACTCGCGGCAATCTCGTTGAAAACAGATGGAATCGGTCTTGCCATTCTTGACACTTCCATAGGGCGGGCTTGGGTGCAGCAATTCAGTGCATCCGCTGGATTCGAACGTTTACGGGATGAATTACTCCGATGGGGGCCATCTGAATTGGTATGCACACATCGTGATGCCAAAGTGGAAGAACTTCGAACCGTGATTTCGGAAGTAGAAGGAGTATCAATCTCGACATTCGAATCGACCAGTAAGAAGAGTATCGAAGCCGTCCGCCAGCATCTTGAGATGAACGATTTAGGTTCAATCGATCTTGATTCCATGCCCATTGGACTAGAAGCATGTGGACTTGGCGCCTCCTACGTTCGGTCACTGCACCTCATAGATGCAGTTCCATTACGTGAAATCACAATCGAAGAAGAGGCATCACATATGGCTCTCGATCAGACCACGTTAAGGAATCTCGAACTCACACAGACGCTTATTGGTGAACGTAATGGATCACTCATTCACGCTATCGACAGGACTCGAACGTGGATGGGGCGCCGTATGCTCAAGGAATGGGTTCTACGACCATTGTTGGACCGAGAAGCCATCGGTTCACGTCACGCAGCAATTGCGGCGCTAATCAAAGCACCAAGGCGCCTGAGCAGTATCCGTGAGTGTCTCAAGTCCATGCGTGACCTAGAGCGATTATCTCAGAGATTAGCATACGATCGGGCAAATGCTCGAGACCTAATGGCAATCACTGATGCTCTGGCACGTATGCCTAACTTGACCACATTGACATCTGCTTCAACGGATGACCTTCTGCCCCATCTCGGTGCACCTCTGATCTCTCTCGATAGTATGCGTGAGATGTTGGAAGAAAAAATTGTGAACGAACCCCCTGCGACAATACGTGATGGAGGTATTTTCCAGAACGGTGTGGACGATACATTAGACCAATTGCGTGCTCAATCTGGTGAGGGTAAAGCTTGGCTGGAACGTTTTGAGCAGGAGGAACGAGAACGATTGGAGATTCCTTCGTTGAAAGTAAGATATAATCGTCAATTCGGCTACTACATCGAAATCACCAAGACTCACATTGACAAGGTACCTGAGCACTACAGGCGACGGCAGACTCTAACAAATGCAGAACGCTACACTACTGACGACCTCGCTGAATGGGAGGATCAGATTCTGAATGCTGGTTCAAGAGGTAACGAACTAGAGTATCGAATGTTCCTACAACTCCGTGACCAGATTAAGGCGCGGAGTTCTGAACTTGCAGATATTGCACGGAGAGTTGCTGCAATCGATGTATTGAGCAGTTTAGCAGCACATGCTCGTGAGCGGTCCTGGGTTCGTCCAGAAATGTTGGATGACGAACGAATTGATATTACTGCAGGACGGCATCCTGTTCTCGAATCTATGGACGGTTTCGTCCCAAATGACATATCATTCAGTGATAATCGGCGGTTTTTACTCCTCACAGGTCCAAATATGGGTGGTAAGTCGACCTATCTTCGTCAAACTGCTCTAATCATGATTCTTGCACAAGCAGGGTCCTTCGTACCGGCTACCAAAGCGAAATTAGGGATTGTAGATCGTGTCTTTACACGTGTTGGCGCACATGACGATCTTCGGAGAGGACGTTCGACTTTCATGGTAGAGATGATTGAGGTAGCACACATACTACGTAGAGCGACTCCGAAGAGCCTAGTACTTCTAGATGAAATCGGGCGTGGCACGTCCACTTTCGATGGTTTAGCCATCGCTTGGTCGGTTACTGAAGACCTTGCCCGACGAGCAGGCTGCCGTTCTCTATTTGCAACACATTATCACCAACTCGTAGGACTAGAGGAAGAGGTTGATGGATTAGTGAACATACATGTCCAAGTCGCTGAAATCGACAATAGTATCCGATTCCTCCACACTATCGCCGAAGGTCCTTGCGATGATTCCTACGGAGTGCAAGTTGCCGCTCTAGCTGGACTTCCGATACCAGTCATTGAACGTGCAAGAGACCTACTCATGTTCCTAGAACAGCAAGCCGAAGGAGCAAGGGCGGGTGAATCAGGAATTCCTCTCGCTCGACCAAAGGGGCAATCCTCCCTATTTGGATGGATGCTACCCAAGGGGAAAATGTCTGAATCATCGGAAGAAAAGAAATCATTACCATCTGAATCAATGATGAATTCAAGACAACGTGAACTCCTTGATCGGCTTGCCACACTAGAACCCGATACCATGACTCCTCGTGAAGCATTGGAAGCCCTATATGCACTAAAGGCGGAAGAAAACAGAGGCGAAGTACCTGATTGGGTCGAGGAGTGAACCAAATGGAACGAACTCCGATTATCCAACTTGATGAAGCCACAATCGGACGGATTGCTGCAGGTGAAGTCGTCGAAAGACCGGCTCAAGTCGTAAAGGAACTAGTGGAGAACAGTATTGATGCTGGAGCAAGACGAATCCGGATTGTAATAGAGAACGGAGGATTTCAACGTATTCTCGTCGAAGACGATGGGCATGGCATCCCTCCTGAAGAGTTACCTCTTGCAATAAATCGTCACGCAACTAGTAAACTACGCAATTCCGATGACCTAGCATCCATCAACACCCTCGGTTTCCGAGGTGAAGCCCTTGCGGCTGTCGGCTCAGTTAGCAAACTAACCATTCGGTCACGTCAAACAGGTGCTGATGGTGCAGTAATTGAGGTTGTAAACGGTAATGTCGGAAGTGTTCAGCCAACTGGGATGGCAGACGGAACGAGTATCGAAGTAGAGGAAATCTTCGCAGCTGTACCTGCCAGAATGGCCTTCCAACGGCGACCTACAACAGAAAGTGCAGCTGTAGTAGATGTTGTCACCGCCTATACTCTGGCTCACCCAGAGGTAAACTTCAGCATCGAGGTTGACGGAAGAACAACCCTAACCTCACCATCAGTCGAACAACCTGAGGACCGACTCTTCGATATACTTGGCGGGATATCTGAGCGCTTAATCCCACTCAAACCCCCATCGAGTGACGATGAAGCACCCGGAGATGAGCGATGGAGAGGTTGGATTTCTCCTCCATCGATAGATAGAGGGCGAACCGATGACATCCATATATTCGTCAACGACAGATCAGTCGCAGCCACTGACTTTCTTCAATCAATTCGGAGAGGATACCATTCTCGATTGATGGTGGGCCGTCACCCAATGTGTGTATTGTTCCTCGATTTACCAGCAGAAGAGGTAGATGTCAACGTACATCCTACAAAACGTGAAGTCCGACTACGGAACTCGTGGCGAGTCCTAGAACGTCTGGAACGAGCCATTGCACACACGCTTCTCGACATACCCACAGGTGCCCCATCTGCTCCAAACCAACCACTAGGAGCAGTAGAAAGGTTAACCGAAACCAGTACTGAAGTGAAAGAACGCATAGTTCCACCTAGAGTTCCGCCGGCTCAACCATCTTGGATGACTGCTGCGACTTCCGTCCAAAGTAGATTCAGTCAACCAATATCTCCATCAGAATCCCAACATGAACGACCTCGGCCTGTATCGATTTCACCTACCCCTCAGGCTACTCTTCCAGGCATGGACTCAAGTCCAATCGCACCAGCGTTGTCAAGCGAAGAAAGACACCTCCATCGACATTCAAATCATGGAGACCCTGTATCCCCAATGGATGAGCCAGCACATAGTAATCAAAAGACGAATGTACCTGCGATGGAACCTCTAGCACAATTTGCAGATACCTACATCTTAGCACAAGGTGGAGATGAACTCTTCATCATTGATCAACATGCTCTCCATGAGCGGATTCGTTACGAACGCCTCCGTAACGAAATGACATCTTGGGAGGCGCAAAATCTCATTTCCCCTCTCGAACTAGAACTGAGTCCATCACAGATACAGATTGTCGAGGGATATCGGGAACTATTGAAAAAACTCGGTCTAGAATTCGATGAAGAGGCTCGACGTCTCTTGAGTGTACCAAGACTCCTCATAGGCGATGAGCGTCTTCAGGGATTTATTCGAGATCTTCTCACAGACCTATCTACTACTGAAGGGATGATGCTTGATAGTGTTGAACGTCTGCAAGATGATATTGCTTTCATGCGATCTTGTCGTGGGGCAGTGAAGGCAAACCAGCGATTAGAAATCGCTGAAATGCGTCGTCTCCTAGCAGACATGGGTACAATCCACAATCCGTGGGCCTGTGTTCACGGCCGACCTACTGTACTTAGAATAGGCATCAATGAGATGGACGACCATTTTGGGCGTCTAGGATAACCACCCATTGTGGTTTTTCAGCCGAACAGGCTTTGTGTGTGCATCCTTAGTGAGGATTGATGGAGGACACCCCTGTAGGATATCGGGCAGTCCGCTGGCTGGCGAAGGAAGTTAGTGAGACATGGTTCAGAGAGCATGGAGCCATAGAGACCGATCGCATTCCAGAAGGCAGAGGGGTTCTGTTCGCTGCATGGCATCCTGGTTCACTCATTGATCCATTGGTGATGATTTCTACTTTACCTGGGCGAATTACATTCATTGCCAAGCACACCCTATTCTCCGTACCAATTCTCGGACGTATGATGAAGGCCGCTGGGGCAAGACCAATATATCGGTCTATAGATAAAGATAAGATCGATGGGAACCAAAAAAAGGGTAATCAGGCAGTAATCGAAACGGTCGCAGACATCCTTGTAGAAGGGGGAAATTGCGTGATTTTTCCCGAGGGTGTATCACATCTCTCAAGTCAACCAGAACGGGTCAAGACCGGCCCAGCCCGCATGATATTGCTTGCACTAAGACGTGCACGTAAAGAAGGGAAACCGGACCCCTGTATCGTCCCTATCGGCCTACATTACTCTAATCCTAACCAATTCAGGGAGAGAGCCTTAGTAGAGGTACATCCAGTGATGGAACTGCCCCCCCTTCCTGAAGAAGAAGGGGCGCCAAATCCAACCAAGGAATCCATTGAGGAATTTGGTATTGAGGAAGCTGCTGATCGCGCATGGGTCATCGCTGTCACAGGTGACCTAGGAGGCGAACTACAACGCACGAGTCATGGATTAGAGTCATGGGAAGACCGGCGACTACTCTGGAGAACCAGAGGATTACTCTCAGTTCATCGGAATCGGGCTATTGGACGGACGGAAGCCGCCACCTTCGAAGAAGCTGTTCTTGGTGCACGGCGAATGCGTGCAGCATGGCTTCATCTATCAGAGAAATCGCCTGAGAAAGCACAATATCTACGATCGAAGGTAGAGAATCATGCTCAATTAATGCAATCCTATGGACTTGAGGAACACGAACTCTATGATCGAAATAGGAGGCCAGGATTCCTTGGTATGTTATCGGCAATGTTACAATTCATATGGTGCTGGGTCTGGATGCTTGGTCTAATCACTTGGAGTGCTCTAATCGGTTCATACCCTCCATACAGGATTGCTGGGCCAATTGCAACCAAAGCAGCCATAGACGAGCCTTATGCCCTTGGTACTAAGAAAATTGCAATTGCTGTCATGCTTCTTCCAATATGGTGGTTCCTCATCTCATTCCCTGTAGCTTGGCTCCTAGCATCGAGTTCAAGTCCAATCTGGGATATTCTAGGCCATGGAGTCCTTGGAGCCCTTGAGAATTCGATAACATCGATACCATGGCCGTTACTAACATTCATCATCATGCCTCTATGGGCGGTAGGAGCACGCCTCCACCTTCGCTTATGGAGACGTAGTGTTAGGGCAGCTCATACCCTGAAACGTTGGTTCAGGCTGCGCAGCGGTTCAGTCCCATGGAAGGAACTCTCAGATGTGCAGTTGAAACTCGCTGAAACCCTTGATGGCATAGGTAGTAACCTCGTACTTCCAGGAGATCCAGATTGGAAAGACCCGCCCACTGGAGAGGATGACCATACCATGGTCCGAATCAGAACCGCGTAAAAGAAGTCAAGAGACGACACGCTTGAGGAAATCCGGATCAGTTATTTCCCATACACCTGTATCTCCGATAGTTCCTCCCACTTTTGTTGCAAGGCAAATCGCAGTCATCGAAAGCCTATGGTCCCCGTGTACATCCACAATTGAAGATGGCTCAACAGGAGATTGGCCGCCCACACATTGGATACCATCCTCCATCTCCTCGATTTTGAGACCGAACTGCGAAAGAAGTTCGACAGAACGACGGATCCGGTTTGACTCTTTGTACCGTGCATGAGATGCATTTCGAAGACGACCACCTGGACCAATCGCCAGAAAAGCTGCCAGAGGTGGAAGAAGATCATTGGCATCCCTCAGATCAATATCTAAGGGATTATGTTGGGGTGAATTCATCAAATCAAGTAGAATTTCAGATCCAAGGCCATCATTATCCGCAGGAAGACGAGGAATAGTGATTTCCGCATCGTGTAGACGTGCGAAAAGTAATCCGAACGAAATTAGGCTCATATCACCCGGGATATTCACATTATTTGGAACCACAGGGGACCATGGTTCTAGATGGATAGAATCCATAGTTGCATCCCAACTGTTTGAGGAACCAGTTTCTGCCGCAATCCTGAAGCTTAACTCCGCATGTCTGCGGGAAACTGCAGAACCATGAATGTCAACATCAACCGGGGCCGATACACGAGGCATGGCAAATAGGATGGAAGAAAGAGGTTGGCTGGACATAGACACATCGATATCGATAGACGATGATTCTAGAGGACCTTTAACGATGCATGGAAGTGAATCTGGCTCATTAAGAGGACTAATTTCGGCTCCAAGATTAATGAGGGCTGTAGTCAATGTTGGAAGATTCCTACTACGCAGAGTATGGTCACCATCGACCATAACGGGTACATCGAAAGAGGAAGCATAAGGAAGAAGGAGACGAAGAGAGGTCCCTGAATTACCGCAGTTAACCACGGTATCAGGAGCTGTTAATTCCAGTGCATGTCGCCCGTCAACTACCCAATATTCTGGATTACGAGTGATTACTACACCTAATTGTTCCAAGCATCGTGCCATAGATTGGATGTCTTCGCCAGGGGAACCATTGAATCTAATCACTGTAGATCCATCCGAAATTGCAGCCAACAATAGCCAACGAATCATATGGGATTTCGACGGAGCAAGATTCCACTCAATCGAACCCACCGTTTTCGGCTTAATTCGGATTGTTGAATCGCCTGAATGACCCATCATGTCCGCGGCCATTAGGCCAATTCACTTAGCCGATAGGCTTCATCCTTCGCTCGGAATCATGAGTTAACAACTGGAGGTAGGATAACCTGTCCAAGGTCAGCAGCACCACGGGACCCACTACCCAGGAAGAAGAGACGGAAGGTCCAATCGCCATCCTCTGAGCCGAGTGCAGTTGCATTCAGTATGAAGTAATCACCACGATTTACGGTTAACCCAGCATCACGGTCTTGGAATGTCACGTTCGAACCAATGGCGCCATAGACATCGGCATCATTGACCATACCCTCAATCATCGAAGCATTGCTAGTCGAAGGAGGGATGATTTGGTACTTCACAGTCGCCGTAAGGAGTTCGGTAGACAAATCGGTAACACGTACAACTTGGAACCCATTATCAAGAGACTGAGATGAAAGTTGGCTGTAGGGTATGCCCTTATCAGGTACGCGAACTGCGTCTTGTACCATCAGATAGATGCCACTTGTTAGGAGGACTGTGATGGCGAGAAGAAGCACGGTGGCAATTACCGGGCTGACTGCGCCATCCGCTTCCTCGACTCGGTCCACATGTCCGATGTACACCACACCGGACTTGAAGGTTCGGCGCATCAAGCGACACGCTCGACGGTCTCGGGAGTAATTGCTTCCTCCGGAGTCACTCGGAAAGTGATGAATGCAAGGTTCTCAGGAGCATTTCTGAACCGACGAATGACCATTCTAGTATCGAAATCGCTTCCCCGCATACCTACTTCGAATTCCATGACGATGTCGCAGATAGCCATCAATTCACGTTCTGTTGACTTCTCAACAGCCTGATCGCTAACAGTCAGAAGAAGTAAACCACGATTTCGTTGTGCATGAGCCTGCATAATCCGAAGCATTGAGGTTACACGTGCCGGGTCAAAGCGTGAATAGAAGAAATCCAGGCTATCGATAACAGCCCTGAAGTATGGTCCCAAAGACATGACTTGCGTAGCAAGATCTGTTAAGAAATCGTGATTCTTCTGCTCTACGAAGCGGGTCTGTGCAAGCTTCTGTATGTCCGACAAAGTGAAACCCTCAATACGATATCTAGAGGCTGCAAGTTCCCGGGTTAGGACCTCAGTATTGTACTCCTCCCCCATTGTACGAACTCGGATATCCGTTGGCCAGTCATACTTTCTATAGACAGAAAGGATTTCATTTGAGGTCTCTGAAGTGGATATCAAAATAGTATTCTCTGGATCCTCTGCGACTGAAGCAAACTGTTTCGCGAAAAGGTCCATTCCAGCACCTGCATTTCCTGATGCGAGGATGGAGAATCCACGAGGGATACTGCCCGTA
>DAFJ01000009.1 GCA_002497905.1 Euryarchaeota archaeon UBA251 | reverse complement strand
GCGAAGAGCAAGACCTCTGTACAAGAGATCAAGATGGACGGAATTTGTGCTGGATTTTGTATTTGAGTCAAGTAGGGATATTTCGGCTGGGTTGAGACGATGCCCCCATCTTGTTGGGATTCCAATATGAGTCATTGACCATTCATCAATACCATACCGGTTTTCTTTTTCTTCATGGATATATTCGCCAAATTCATCGATATTGAAAGAAAGATTTCCTTTTGGTTGACAAATTGAAAGTTCGTATGTAACAATAGAGCCTTCATCATCGATAACCAATACTTCAGGAATACGATGCTTGTTGAGAACTGCAGATGTCCAAGAAAGAAGTTCAGCCCAATCTACTGCTTCTGAGGAGTGATGCCATCGAATCTCGGCAGTAGGCTCAGCACTATCTGGATGAGTTTCTTTATGCCACCTCAACGCCCAACTGTCCGACTCAGTATCCCATTTTGATGAATGCTCATGCTCGGCTAGGATGATTAGATTCCCTGGAACTCTCAATGCCTCAAGAATGAGAAAACGAGCCTCAAGACTAGAATCAAGATTGAGATTTTTTTGGATCCAATCATCAGACGGTAGAGGTTGATGTCGATGATGATGACAAAAAATGACTTCCTCGGGGAGAAGGTGTAAACCTCCTTCTTTGAGTCGTCTGCCTATGGCGGATTTTTCCCAGAGGCGTTGCCACTGAGGTTCCGTCATCACGATGATGTCATCTCGTGCATCCACAAGTGGTCGAATCGGTCATACATCATCATCCATGCGGTTTGGATGCATTAAGGCCAATGATTCAAACCATCCCATTGATAGTGGCGAATAGATGGGTGGTCAAAACCAATTGACTGTCAGGGAGAGAATCCTCCTCCACCTGCATGGTCGACGTTTAGATCCTGAAGGAATGGATGCTCCGCTTCACGATTCACAAATCGGTGTTGCTCAAGGTATCGGTGTGTATCGTCGACATATACCACGAACAGTACGGAAAATGCAGGACGATGGTGAGATAGACATAGTCCTTCGTCATGTTCAAGGGATATCAAGAAAAGTCCAATGTTACTCGTTAACGAACTATGGAGATACTAAGGCTTCAGAAATCTGGAATCAAGTCAAGGAATGGAACATTGAATCAGATTCTGAAACTCTCCCTTTTCATACGGTCGCACCGACACCAGTGGATGCTCTACAATTCCTCTATCCAACTGATGCTCATTCAGGTGATACTCCCTCGATACATCGCATGGTACGTATAATCAGAACTGCATTAGCAGATGGTATAATCACGGACGATGAGGATCGCTTAATCAGAAGTATTGCATCAGAATTGCATATCGATTCTAATTCCCTACAACAAATCATTGAGCGTATCTCTGATGAGGCTAATGCATCAGATCCTCGTATCCGTTTAATTCGTGTAGCTATGATAGCAGCTATTTCAGATGGCGTTATTGATTCCAGTGAAGAACGATTACTCAGAGGTATGGCAAAGGATTGTGGAATTACAGAAGACGCATATTCTTCTCTTCTTGAACGTATTATTAGCGAATCTTTGTCTCCTGAAGAAAGGGCATATTCCGGTGCTCTGGATGCATTAGAATGGTCTACTACCAATCACGTGGATATTGTCATGGATCTAAGAGATGCATTGGGCATTGATGAGGATCAACACCGTAGGCTGAGCGACCTGAGTCGGGCGAAGTTGAATTAGCAACCCCTCATCCCTTGGAACGAGGGAAGAGCATGCGCGCCATGGATGAGTTCGACATTGCCCATCTGAATCGCCTCAAGCGGGTTCGCACTCTAATGGATGCGAAGCCCCCTACACACATCACTCTCGTAGGGGACGTGATGTTGGATCGCTTCATATTTGGAGAGATTGACACATTAGCCTCCACAGCTCCAGTTCCAGCACTTCGTGTGACTAAGAGGGAAGATTCTCCTGGTGCTGCAGCCCATATCGCACGTTCACTTTCGGGATTCGGTGTCGACAGTAGATTTCATTCTGCTGTAGGCGATGATACCGTAGGGCGTAGACTTATCGATACTCTACAATCGTATGGAATCACAACAGAAAATATTCTTCTTAGTTCAAGCACGACCACACTGATCAAGACTCGATACTTCGGTGGTCGTTCGGGGATGATGGATAAGCGACAGATGATACTACAAGCAGACATGGGTGGAAAATCTCGACTCGATAATGAATCCTACAATCGTTTATTGGACAACTCCAGAAAGGATCTGAACGGTTCCGGCATTCTGATTTTGTCAGATTATGACAATGGAGTAATCACTGACGAGAATGCGCATGTATTACTCAAAGAAGCTAAGGATGCAGGTATTACGACTATTATGGATCCGAAACTCAGTGGTTTAGGTAGGGCTATAGGTGCTGATGTTGCTATATTTGAGCGGCGAGGGATCGAACTAATTCAGCGTCGTCAACTCCTTGCTGATGAAGCAGAAACGATTGCTCACCTTTTCGATAAATACCAATGGAAAGCAATGCTTGTCATTGGTGGTGTTCATGGTACAACTTTGCATCTTTCAGATGGAACAGTGGAACACCATGCATGTAGAGTTTTGAATCCTAAACAACAGCTCGGTCTTCATGATGCGGCTGCTACAGCCCTATCCTATGCACTTCTATGTGGTTCTGACTTAGGAGATGCTGCTTGCCTAGCACATGCAGCATGTGAAGTAATTCTCAATGCTGATGCTAGTCGTGAATTCGTATCTAAGGAAGTTTTGACGGTCTGGCTGGATGAGGTCCTTTGGCAGTTCCAGATCAGCAACCGGTGATCATGTGCCGTGGTCTATCATCGAGACTACTGCTGACATGGGACTTCGTATCGAAGATACTGTAAGTTGGCCTGAAACTATTGAACATGCTATTCATGGCTTGCAAACGTTCGCTCTCATTTCAGAATCAGATATTCAACCGAGACCTAGTGAATCGATTAGAATTCTAAGAACGGGGTCAGGAGAAATCATTGATTTCGAGAGAGATCTTGTCAGGGTCCTCGATGAAATCGTTTACCGTAATGACGTCCAAGATGAATGGATTGTGAGAGCAGAGGTCTCAATGGATGAGTTGAGCTACACCATATCTCCTCATGTCATTGATGCATCAGAGGTAGTACGTTCTGTTGAGGTGAAGGCAATTACACGTCATGGCCTGTGTGTTAATCCTCCAGATGAAACTACAGGTATGTGGTATGCACAGGTGATCCTTGATTTGTGAAGAGTGGGCATGTCATCGGTGGACACGCGTCATCGCCAGCGATAGGCTAGGGTTCCTCCGCTCCGAAATCCCGAGGCATCCATGGCTCCCGGTCGGGCTGTTCGCTTCCGCGCCTGACCTGGTTCCCGGGTCAAGGCCATCACCACATCCCTCCGGAGGTGGGTCTGGCCAACCTGGATCTCTCGGGGTCGAAGCATCGTCGTCCCCCCAGTGTTCGCCGACGGCTCGTTTGTGCCGCCCTCAGACTTCGGGCCACCAGTTTTGACGATTTGTGGAAACAGGGTACGTCAACTCCCCCCCTAGCCCATGATTCCGTGAACAGCCTCTCATTTCAACGCATCTATGATTGAATAATCACTCATTGACTGTAGTTGATTCATACTTACTGGGGCATCCAGTCTTGATATCATCGGCCCTCAAGACATGTCCTTCATCAGTTGCATGCAATGTTCCTTTTACAGATACCATAGTACCTTCTCCGAAGCCAGTAGGGATGGATAGTCCTGAGATGATGACATTCATCGTTGAGTTCGTGCCTGTTAGGACCACTGTTCCAGATTCTAGATCAAGTGTTCCGTTAACGATAATACCGCGTATATGGATCCGCTCATTTTCATGATCATCAATAGTGTCCATCACTTCATCAATCGAATATTGAGGCATAGGTTCCACTGAATAGGTCATCAGACCAACAAGAGTGGTAAGGATTGCACCGACAACGATGAGACGGCCCAACCGAGTTAACGCCATGATTACAACGGGTTGGATGTCCCTCTTGAGGATTAGTGAACTCAAACCACATCTTTGCCTATCACATCGTTTAGTGATGTAATTCCTTCGAGTTCCATTCTTTGAAGGATTGAACGATTGATTGCACCTGGTAAACCAGGCCCCTCGAATATTAAACCCGAATAAATCTGGAGAAGGGATGCACCTGCAGTGAGTTTCTCCCATGCTGATTCGCCACTATCAATACCACCTACACCAATAATGGGTATACTTCCTTGGAGCTGTTGGTAAAGGATGCTGATGACCTCTGTTGAACGTTTTCTTAAGGGCCGCCCTGACAATCCTCCATTTTGCTGAGTGAATTTAGCAGAACTTTTCAGAGTATTACGAGAAGTGGTGGTGTTCGTTGCAACTATTCCATCAATACCAGTGTCCACGGCGACTTTTGCTATAGCACCTATTTGTTCATCTGATAAATCAGGAGCAATCTTCACTAGAATCGGATTTTTACTATGCTCATTTCTCCAAGCCGTAACACCTGCGAGTAGATTCTCTATTTGTCCACCTGATTGAAGATTCCTTAATCCGGGAGTATTAGGGCTGCTGACATTAACGATGAAAATATCAGCATGGGCTTCTAAAGCCTGCATCGTAGCTAGATAATCTTTCAACGCATCTTCATTCGTCGAAGATTTAGAGCGGCCGATATTCGCACCAACGGGTACGCTCGGCCAAAGATTTCGATCCCTTCTTTGTTGCAATATCTCTGCCATCTTCTCAGCCCCCAGATTGTTGAATCCCATTCGATTGATTAGTGCCCTATCTTGACGGGAACGAAACATGCGAGGCCGAGGATTTCCATCCTGTTCTACAGCTGTAATACCTCCATATTCCATCCAACCGAACCCCATCTCTTGCCATCCTAGTAAGGATTGGGCTTTCTTATCCATACCTGCAGCGAGGCCGATAGGGTTAGGAAAATCCATGCCGAAATGATGTGATTCCAGAACCAAACGACGGCTCAAAGTTCGAATCAAACCTCGCCCAACAGATGACTTCTCCATAGTTCCAAGAATTCTCAAAGAACGAGCATGTGCTTTCTCTGAATCCTGCAAGCCTAGAAGGGGCCTGGACATGATCCTGTAGAATGCACCCATCTTTGGTGCCTCTTGAGCGACATCCTTCAAGAGTTCCGTATGCTGCGCTATGTATGGGGCCAGATTCGGCATTGAAGCGAGCAATCGATGAATGGTCTCGCCGATTCCTTAGGAGTGTGACGATTACCTTAGAATCACCCAAGATTCACCATGAACGCTTCATAGATCTACATAATATGAAGAATGAAGCGGTCCCTAGTGTCTATTCTACATTCGAAGTCATCGAAAGCAATGAGGGATGTTTGGATCTGCGTGTAGATAAACAATTAATCGGCCGTATAGGGCATGAACCACCATCTCATGATGCGGTTCATGTTCCCACAGATACTCTGAACAACGTTCTCGAACTTATTGATGAGTCGATACAGAGGCTAATCCAAGCAGGGTATCCAGGCTGTGTCGGATGTGGCGGAGAAGATGCTCTGGAACCATGGGATGAATTCGCAAGTCGTGTACGTCTGTCTCAATAGAGACAGGTGTAATCCATCCTTCCACTCACATTTATGACATGTCGGTAATCCGTTTAATCTGGAGGGAGAGCCGTGACCAATCTTGTTATCGTCGAATCTGGGGCTAAAGGAAAGAAGATTAAGCAATATCTTGGAAAAGAATACATTGTCGACACATGCAAAGGTCACGTCCAAGATTTGCCTAGTCGTGGGGCTAAAGACAAGAAGCAGGCGAATAAGGCAATGTGGGCCTCTAAACCAGATGTTCTTCCAGAACCCCCATGGGATTGGTCGGGTCCTAATGCAGAGAAAACCGTTGATTCTCTACTTGCTAAGGCAGCCAAACATGATGTTGAGACGATCTATATTGCCACTGACCCTGATAGAGAAGGTGAATTCATTGCATGGAGGCTAGCGCATATTTTTGAAGAATATGAAACTGTTCGAATCACCTTCAATGAGATTACTAAGAAGGCCGTTTTGCAAGCTATTGAGTCACCACGTCCGATTGACATGGACCTAGTAGATGCTGCCAAGGTTCGAAGATTCATGGATCGCCTTGTTGGTTTCCGAGCGTCCAAGTTTTCCCGTTCTTGGAGATTACCATCGATGGGGCGTGTCCAGACTCCTACTCTTGGATTCATTGTTGAACGTGAAATTGAAAGAGAGGCATTCGTCCCTCAACCATTCTATGCTGTTAATTCAAACGCTGGTGGTTTGACATTCAAAGTGAGATTCCATGAGAAGGATGACCCTGATGCATGGTTCGATCAGGATACTGACCCCCCCAAACACCACCCGGATCGAACCAATGACCTGGCCCTAGCAACACAGGCTGTTGATTCAATCAAGGATTCAGGAAAACTCACACTTACTGAGGCTAAGCCTGGAACGCGCTCTAATTCTCCAAAACCACCTTTCTCTACACCCACACTTCTCCGAACAGCAGGATCTCATCCCAAGATTGGATGGGGTAGTCGTCGAATTATGTCCGTGGCTAATGACCTCTACCAACAGGGACTCATTACTTACATCCGCACTGATGCTACTAGGACTAATCCGGATGCTCGTGAGGCTGTACGTCAACACATTGTCCAGCAATGGGGTGAGAATCATTTGAGAGCGAGTCCCGGTGTTGTGGGTAAAGATGCCACAGGTAATGCTCAGAACGTTCAGGATGCACACGAAGCTATCCGCCCAACAGATCCAAGTGTTGAGCGTCCTGAAGGAATCGATGCCCCGCAAATGGTTCTGTATCGTTTGATTTGGGCACGTTTCGCTGCTAGCCAGATGAGTAATTCTGAATATGAAAATCTAAGCCTCCGTGCTTCCGCAGGGTCGTTCAATCGTCCTTTAACAGGGTCAGTATCATGGAGAGTACATGCCGGTTGGGAGGCTGCATATGGAGATCTTCGGGCTGAACCTCGTATTTCAGCACCTAATCCAGCATTATCTGTAGGTAGTGTTCTCGAGGTCGCTTCCGAAGATGATAATGGGTGGCGCTTGATTGAGGATGAGACAAAACCACCTGCCCGTTACCGTCAACATACGCTTGTTGAGAAGATGCAGAATGAAGGGATTGGGAGACCATCCACTTATGCTAAAATTGTTGACAAACTTCTTGATCGGAAATATCTCATCGAGGAATCCAAAGCATTGATTCCAACTGAACCTGGTCGTACACTCTGGGTTGAAGTGGCACCTATGTATGGCAATGATGACTCCACACGAGGTGTATTTGAGTCACATTTCACTGCCACAATGGAGTCGGGTCTGGACTCAATAGAACATGGTAGTGGTGATGCACCAACAGTATGGCATGATTTCATGAATGAATTCAGTGATGCTCACAAGCATGCTCTAGATATACGTGCCTTGAAACCTACACCGAAGCAACTCAACTACATGGTGAATCTCTTGAATGCGATTCCTGAATCCGAACGTTCATCTCTTCTCGATGGCAATGAACCTGATCATATATCGGGTGCTAGAGCTAAGGAAATTATCGACGAACTGCGATCAAGGGACATTGTAGCAGGTCCCTCTGAGAAGCAAATGGCGCTTATCCATAGACTCATCGAGGAATTAGGTGTCCAGGTAAACGATGCAGCAAAACTTGTTGATTTGGAAAATCTTGAGGGACTTTCAGGTGGACGTAATGGAAGTGCATCAAAACTTATTGGACTCTTGTTGGATATGCAAAAGGAGATACCACGTGCCCCTACCGAACGTCAAGTAAAGTATCTGAACGATCTTCTTGGAAAAGGTGTAGAAAATCTTGAGAAATTCGAAATTTTACCATTCTTAGAAGATTATAGTGTATCTTCCGTTGATGAAATGACATTCGCTCAAATCAGTGATGCAATACAGGTTCTGAAGGATCGACTTGGAATAAAAGGTCGAGGAAGTAGAAGGAAACGGTCAGGTTGAGAAGTATGGATTCCGATGTTCTGATTGTCGGAGCCGGTCCTGTTGGGGGATATCTTGGAAAATGCCTTGCTGAACAGGGTATACATGTTATCCAGATAGAAGAACATCTTGAGATTGGACGACCATTTCAATGTGCTGGACTTGTAACGCCCTCGGCTATGGATAAGGTGGGGCTTCATGATACAACTCTGACTGATGTCTGGGGTGCAAGGATGCATGCGCCCAACGGTTCTTCAATCGAAATCGGAAATCCATCCCAAATTAGAGAACACGTTGTTTGTAGGAAACGGTTCGATGAGGCAGTTGTACGTCAGGCAATTAATGCAGGTGTAGAATTAAAGTTAGGAACACAAATCACAGATGCCGTCCTCAATGATGATCACATCGCAGTAACAATACGTGATGAAGCAGGAGAGCAAACGCTTCGTACACGACTTCTTTGTGGGGCTGATGGTGCCCATTCTTGGGTTCGAAGTCATGCCCGACTCGGAAGACCACCTGAGACAATGATAGGGTTCCAGGTTGAAGCAATTGGATACCCCGGTCTTGATGGAATACTCGACATGTATACTGGTTTCAATATCGCGCCAGGCCTATTCAGTTGGGTGATCCCAAATGGTGATACTCACAGAATTGGAATCTGGGTGAGGTCAAGGGATGTCGATGAGCGCTCTTGTGAAATGCTCTATGATTATCTCACAAAATCCTCGATGTTCTCTGAACGCTTCAGTGATATTCAGGAGGTTGCACGATATTGTGGCCCTGTTCCTGCAGGTGTCCTGAAACGAACAACGAGGGAACGTATTGCATTATTTGGTGATGCGGCTGCAATTTGTAAACCAACGACAGGGGGTGGAATCGGACCCGGTTTCGAACAAGTTGATCTGATGTTACCGAACTTAATCAGAGCCCTTGAGAAGGATAACCTTAGTGAATCAAATCTACGACGAATAGAACGGAAGATAGATTCAATTCGTAAGCATCACCGCCGTGCTAGGCAACTTCGAGACCTCTTCCTTACTGAAGTTGATGATGATGAATTGAATGATATCTTCGAGGTTTTCGCTAAACCTGAGGTTCTCAAACTAATCAATGAACTTGGGGATATAGAGCGCCCTGTTCCTTTGGGCTTGAAGATGCTGAAAGATGTTCCAGAATTCCGTAAAATGGCTCTGAAGGCAACTTGGTCGATACTAACTGGTGCGTAGACACCTTGATGCATCTTACCTACTTCATTCGTCCATGCGCAGGTCAAAGAACGCTGTCCTCCTCGTTCTAATTTTCCTACTTCCTGGATGCCTTAGTGTAATGAATGAGGACCCTGTTGATCAACCTGAAGTAATCATCGTAGCACCAATACCCCCAATACCAATCATCTCAATAACTCCTTCAGAACCTATGACTGAAGATGTCATTTTCGTTAATGTACAACTATTCAACTGGTTGGGTGGGGAACACGAATATCACATCTTTTTAGATGAAATTAGTATCCTTAGTGGAACTATTACTGATTCTACAAATCTCTATCTTCCCGTAGGTAATACTAGTGTAGGGAGCCACACAATCGGCATTGAGATTATGAATAGTGATGATGTAACCAAATATGCAAATTGGTCGTTTGTTACTCAGGAGCTACCGAAAATCATTCCGATTCTAAGTGTGTATACATGGTATAACTCAGATTTAGATAGACATGATATCAGTGCTACTGTCGAGCACCCTGATTCTGATTGTACAATTGTTTTAACTAACGGATATGGAGAAGTTTTAGCCAATCAAAATGCAAAATACCTCTCCACAGACCACCAATTTACAGAATCAGATATGCTGACATTTGATGTCGATTGTGGGCGTGATCAAACATACCAGGAGATCATTGCTATCACTATAGTCGACCCAAACATGATTGATACCGATGAGGATGGCATACCTGACAATGTAGATGGTTGCCCAGACAGTGACTCAGGTTACACATCAAATCCACAAACCGATTACGACTCAGATGGTTGTTATGACCCGCAGGAAGATTCTGATGATGATCAAGATGGTATTCAAGACGTGATTGATCGGTGTTCAAAAGGTGAGATTCGATGGAATAGTTCCTTGATTACAGATCACGATGGTGATGGATGTCAAGATAATTCTGAGGATTCTGATGATGACAATGATGGAATTGTAGATGATGAAGATGCATGTATTCTCTCAACTCTACCCTTCATTTCAACATCATTCTCTGATCATGATGGGGATGGGTGTGAGGATGATTTGGAAGATAATGATGACGATAATGATGGATATAATGACGCATCCGATAGTTGCTCAAAGGGGACTACGGCATGGATTCCCTCAAACGTTACTGACTATGATTCAGACGGATGTAGAGATGTCGATGAAGATACCGATGATGATAATGATACAATCCCTGATGTAATCGATCTATGCGAATTTACCACATTAGGATCTCTAACAACTGATTTAGATGGTTGCGACGATGATCAAAGAGATTCTGATGGAGATTTAATTGTAGATTCTCAGGACGTTTGTCCAGGCACTCCTCCAGAATTTACTATGTATGTTAATGCGGAAGGATGTGCGGATATCGATGGAGATGGTATTTTCTCAAATGTCGATTCTTGCCCGGATTCCCCAGAACGTTGGACTATCGATAGTGATGGTTGTGCTATTACTCAAAAACCGATTCATTGGTCTACTGGACCTTACTCAGCATCTGCTTTCGGTACTGTTGCTGATTTCAGTTTTCCAACCACTACAGGATCCTATTCTATTCGAAATGAATGGACCGGAAACCACACTCACCTCTTCATTTTCAACTACAAATCAAGCTCCTACATGACGAATCTTTGGAGTCAAGATGTTGGTGTGTTTCTGGCAGGCGTTCCAGACAATACAATAGTTACATTCGGGTCCTTTGATAGCGATTATTCATCAGATATCCAAGGCATGGAGAATCGTGTTCAGAATTGGCTAGGTAATCAGGACGAAACAATCCGTGATTCTTGGAATGGGCGAATTCACTACATGGATCAAAGAGCGTCTTCATCCTCAGGCAGCCTAGGACAGATAATCAATGAATGGAGTTCATTCTACTATGGAATAGACCGATTCCAGCGTTGGCGCCAAATTGGTAGTTTACTAGATTGGAGCCAAGGAACATCCTGTTGCTATAGATTACACTACATTGCTAATGAACCACAGATGTGGAACTCGGAATTCACAACCCAATTGCGACCAGAAGACCCGGGTATTACAACAGTAGATGTGTGGGCAGGAGAGCGACACTCAGGAGGTTGGCAAGGAGGATATTCGTCATACATGAATGCCACATTACCCGAGGATATCACGATGGAACTTTTCGATACTCTAGAGGTCCATCACGAGCATCGTTGTACTGATCGACGTGATCGCTATGGTATTGACGACGATGGAGATGGCTCCACTGATCGATATGGAGGGTGTCACGAATGGGATCGTCTTCAGAGATTTAGTCTATGTGATAACACAACCTCTAACTCCTGTGGGACCGAAGTAGTCCGATACATCACAACATATGGCCGTGAAGGCCAATGGACAACTGATATCTCACCATACCTATTCATGTTCCTTGAAGGTGGAGATCGTCGATTCAAGTATTCAGGAGCTGAAGGAGGAAATCTCGTAATTACTCTAATGTTCTCGTCATGGGATGAAGATGATTCACGCCCAGTCAGAGGAGAATTAGCATTCAACATTGATGGAACCAAATTCAATTCAAATTACAACAACGAATCAACTTCCGATAGACGACATGATGTTGACACTAGTACATGGCATTCAGTAAGTATAGTAGCAGCAATTACAGGCCATGGTTTCGGACAAGATCCTAACAATTGTGCAGAATTCTGTAATCATGAACACCGATATTCAATGAATGGATATGATGTGACTGAAGACCACCCTATGGCAGGAAACTCAAGTGTGAATTCAGATCAACAAGGGTGTCGAAAAACAACTGGTGAAGGCACTGTAGCAAACCAATTCGGAAGTTGGCCATATGGTCGTGCGGGGTGGTGTGCAGGCCTCGATGTAAAATTGTGGAGCCACGACATCACTCATTGGATCAATCCAACTGGTACGAACGAACTTGTCTATCAGGGACTCTTTGATGGTGCACAATATCGGGAGACTTCAACCAATCCATACATTGTCGGCACAGTATGGATTGTCTATGAGCACAACACGACAAACCAAAATTCAGGGGCCTTCAATTCAGTTGATTCATCAGTAGAATACCGAGGTATGATTACTGCAAATCCAGATATGATGGATTATGCTGCACTTAGGGCTTAACTGGCACAGGCGTAGGCATCGGTTCAAAATCTGGAATCGTTGTAGTGAGTAGGTTGTAATCACTATCTCGTTTCTTAGGGTGATGTCCAGAACGAATGATTGTTCTCTGTAGTTCTGATTCACTTGCAAGTACTTTCGTAGTACCTGATGCTGATACAACATTTTCTTCCATCATAGTTGATCCAATGTCGTCAGCACCAGCATCAATGGCAATTTGAGCCACATCAAGCCCCATCGTTGGCCAGGATGCTTGAATATGGACAATATTGTCGAAGAATATCCTGCTAACTGCAACTTGACGAAGATATTCCATAGGACCCGCGCCTAACTCAAGGCGATTAGCACCTCTGTTACGTCGCCCAAAAGAATTGTTTTCTAACTGTACTGGCCATGAAATGAAGGAAGTGAAGCCATCTCCATTTCGTTGAATTGATTCATCTTGTAGAGTTCTAATTTTTTCCATATGTTCCACTCTGTGTTTCGGTTCTTCGCCGAAGCCGAAAACATTGGTTGCTGAAGTAGTAAGTTTGAGATCTTGAGCTTCAGACATGACTCTCAACCAATTCTCTGCACTCCCCTTCTTTGGTGAGATATTCAACCGAACATCATCTACGAGCATCTCTGCACCACCACCTGGAAGACCATGGAGTCCAGCATCCTTGAGTTGGCGCAATACTTCTTTTGTCTCCAATCCAGTTACATCTGCAATACCCTCAATTTCGATGGGGCTGAAGCAATCCAGAGCAATCTTTGGATGCCTCTGAACTAATGCTTGGAGGAGGTCTGTGTAATATTCCATTCCTAATTCAGGATTGACACCACCCTGCATCAGTACTCGGCTTCCACCTATGGCTTCCAGTTCACCAATCCTTGCAGAAATCTGATCAATCGATTGGGTGTAGACCTCCTTGTGTCCTGGAGGTCTGTAGAAAGAGCAGAATTGGCAATTAATTGTACAGATATTAGTGTAATTCACATTCCTGTCGACTAGATAGGTGATAATCTCGTCAGGATTGTGAATGCGTCGAACTTTTCGTGCAACCTTCATCAGAGCTTCAAGTGGTGCATTTTCGTACAGAAATGTTGCATCTTCAACAGTTATTCTAGCATGCTCTCCTTCAGGCGTGATGACACTATCAAGAATATAATTCCACATGGATCAATCCCCATTCATCAGAGCCTCAATATCATCAATTTCTACAGGACATGCTTCTGTTAGATTCACAGGCCCATCGTTAGTGATTAGGATATCATCCTCAATACGAACACCAATGCCAGCGTAACGCTCTGGTACATCCACATCCGTTCTCCAAGATGCAAAATAGAGTCCTGGTTCTATTGTGATGACCATTCCCGGCTCAAACACTCTAGAACTGCTATCGATGCTGTATATACCAACATCATGTACATCTAAACCAAGCCAATGACCTATGCCATGCATGAACCAAAGTCCGACTCCATCTGGTCCAGTAGGTTCATCCATTGATTCATCAATAACATCCAATCGAATCAGATGTTCTGACAAGACCCTTCGAGCAGCATCATTTGGGGCAGTTACTTGTTCTCCAACCTTACATGCTGCGATTGCTGCTCTCTGAGCATCTAATACTGCCTGGTATATCTCTCGCTGGGGTTCAGTGAAATGGCCACTTACAGGGAATGTCCGAGTAACATCAGACGCATATCCATCAACTTCACATCCGGCATCAATGAGTAGAAGGTCTCCATCCTTCAACACTGCATCGTTTGCATGATAATGAAGGATAGTTGCGTT
Organism: Euryarchaeota archaeon UBA251; assembly: GCA_002497905.1. GTDB lineage: Archaea > Thermoplasmatota > Poseidoniia > Poseidoniales > Thalassarchaeaceae > MGIIb-N2. The sequence continues at coordinate 1,548 of DAFJ01000009.1, read as the reverse complement.
ATCTCCTCCAGCTACGATACTTGGATAGGACCAATGTGACCCATGTGAGAGGAAAGCGCCCTCGATTATCCCTTGAAATTCACATTCGTTCATATCGGGAGTGGCTTTTTCCATCGCTTCGATATGGGCTTTGACTGCTATGTCTGCAGCTTTTTGCATAGATTCCAACTCGTGAGAATCCTTTCGGAGCCTCAATTCAGAAAGATATGGACGTGGATCTGTGATTCTCTTTGGGCCAACACCTGACTTCTGACGCGCCCTTGTTTCAGTATAGACTGCATCGTGAACCCATTTATCCAGAACTTTTCTCTCTCCCATTACGTAAGCAATGGAATTAATCGAATCTTTGATTTTGTTTAGAAAATCTAAGAGGTTCTCGTTCGAATCAACAACATCTACGGGAAGTGATCGAGACCCTTCGATTCCAGGGCGTCTTCCAGTCCAAATCTCTTGGAGTGTGTCATTAGGCTGAACGAATAATGTCGATGACACAACACCCCCTACTTTTGAGAGCACTAAGGTGCATTCCTCCTGTTCACAACCAGTAAGATAGAGCATATCGGAGCTTGCTCTGAATGGAAAATGTACATCTCGTGACCGAGTCATACTTGAGTTGGTTGGAAAGATTGCAATACTCTGATCGTCGAAGGAATCCATCAAGGCAGATTGGCGCCGTACGTAGACGTCATCTGGCGTGCCCATGTCATTTCGAGTCCGATTCTGTTCTTGAGGATGTGGCTTCACTCTCAGGCTCTTTTTGGGATTCAATATCCCATGGCCGAACAACAGGAACACGATCCTGTCTCATGAACATCATTAGATAGGCAACAATCAGAATGAATATGATTGATACAAGTACCCCAGTAAGGATAACCATAGAGGAACCCTGAGCCTCAGGGTCACTGGGTGTATCAATCACGCCAAACATTACGGAACTGCTGTCAACTTCTCCGTTATCATCAGTTACAACGAGCATTAGTGTGTGCTGTACTGAATCATCCTCTGGTCGTTCAAGGGTTCGTTCGATTCCTGATAGGATTGGTACACCATCGAGATACCATACGTAATCTAAACTTGCGACATCATTTGACGTATCAGTTGAATAATATGCATCAATAGACCATCCATCCTTATCTGAGAGCCGGATTGTCTCACCATCATCGGTTGGAACACCATCAATCCGAAGCGCAGAATTAGGACGTTGGTTAACGACATCAATAGTAACACTCGTAGAATTAGTATGACCAACTTGGTCCACGATAGTTAGGTTCACCACGAATGTTCCTGAATCTTCTGCAGAGAGATTGAATAGGCCATCGGATCCACCAACACTTGTTCTTGCCACATTGGATGAATTAATCTCTGTTAAAGTCCAAATATATCGAAGCCCTTCCCTCCCCCAGAATGTATCACTCGATGAACTAGCGTCGATCACAACTGGAACTGATGATTCTGGAACCTTGCTCGGAGCTGCCAATTCAACCGATGGAGAAGTAATGTCCAACCGGATATCAGTACATCCAATCCATGTTGACCAATTTCCATCTA
>DAFJ01000066.1:9477-10284 GCA_002497905.1 Euryarchaeota archaeon UBA251 | reverse complement strand
TATCGCCAGGGCGATACGATGGTTCTCGCCTGTGTGACTAAAGAGAGATCCTTGCCACGTTGGTTCCCTCGCGATGCTACAAAGGGCTGGGTCCACGCCGAGTATTCACTTATGCCGGCATCCACAGATTCCCGTTTTCGGCGAGAACGGAATGGTGCGAAAGGTCGGACTCAGGAGATAGAGCGACTGATTGCACGTTCACTACGCGCGGCTGTCGACCTAGAAGCACTGGGGCCGATTGCATTGAACATTGATTGTGACGTCATGAACGCAGATGGTGGCACCCGTTGTGCCTCCATTACTGCTGCAGGTATTGCACTTCGACTTGCTATCCGCCGCCTCATTCGTTCCGGCCAGTGCCTACCCGCGCATGTGCGAGAAGAAGCGAAGGAATCCGGCGAGAATCCGACCACTCTCAACGAATCAGAGATGTCCGAACACGAAAAGGCCGTAATGCCATATGACCTCGCTGCGATTAGTGTAGGGCTCCTTGAAGGTGAGGTCTACGCTGATCTCGATTACATGCTCGATAGTAACGCAGATGTCGACATGAATCTCGTGATGACTTCTAACGGACAATTTGTCGAGGTTCAAGGAACTGGCGAGGAAGCCACTTATTCACCAGACGAGTTGAATGCCCTAATCTCTTCAGGAATCGCCGCTATGTCTGTCCTTTTCGATCTACAGAAAGCCACGCTTGCCAATATCTGAATCTTCACTGGACCTAACGCAAGCCTTGAAGGGCAATCCGTGGTGGGCGGAACGCTGCGACGGTAACTCAGTTGGGAGAGTGCCAGACTGAAGATC
>DAFJ01000066.1:0-9185 GCA_002497905.1 Euryarchaeota archaeon UBA251 | reverse complement strand
TGGGAGAGTGCCAGACTGAAGATCTGGAAGTCGCCGGTTCAAGCCCGGCCCGTCGCACCATCTCAGAAGATGTCGTCCTCGTCCTCGCCCTCATCCTCGAAGTCGATTCGATTGTTTGCTGGTTTCTTTGACTTCTTTGCAGGTTCTTTCGCAGGTGTCTCGGTCTTCTTGGTAGCAACATCTGCGGCTTCCGCTGCAGCGCCGGTACGGAGACGTGCCTGCTCCTGCTCACGCGCAAGAAGTTCTGCTGGATCGAGGCCTGCTTCAAGGGCAAGCTTGTAGCGACGTTCCTCCAAGGCACGACGCTCAAGCAACTTCTGCTTAGCCTTGTCATACTGCTGTAGCATGTACATCGCATCATGCTCAAGTAATGGTGAATCAGAGATTACCGTAACGTCCAACCAATCACCCTCTTCAGCGAGATACTCAGCAAGAGGTTCGAACTTCAAATCGGACTTCTTTAGCTGTGTATAATGCATCGCATTACCACCTCGATGTTCGATTCCAGAGAAGTGACAGTAGAACGTCTTCCCACCATACTGCTCACGAACCTGATCGAATAATTCACCAAAGTCCTCGGATGTTCTCAGTGAACCGTTGCCACGTGCATGGATATGAGCCATATTGAGCACTGGAACAGTGCCTTCCACGTGGTTTACTACTTCGAGAACCTCATCTAATGTGCCCCAAAGCGATTGCTGGCCACTCGTCTCAACTCCGATTAGAGTGGGTTCGTTCTCCAAAACCCATGGGAAGGCTGCATAGTCAATCTCATCCTCCTCATTACCCCAAAGTTGGCGGCACCTCTCAACTACGCCCTGAAGTATGTTCGCAAGGTGCTCATTCGTCTCTCGACCGGCCTTACGTTCGCCATAAGGACCGACGTGGTATGTGATATGTCGAGCATTGATGACCTTGGCTGCTTGAAGGCTAGTTTCCATCTTCATCAGCGTACGTTGGCGGGAACGTCGGTCTCCGAGTAGATCAGCATAGTAAGGTCCGTGCATGTTCATCTCGAAATCAGATTTCCAAGACAAAATACCAGCTTGCCAGTATTCGTTGAAGTGTTGCGGAGTTACGGTGCGAACCGTCTGAATCTCCATCGTTTCTAGGCCAAGTGCCGTTATGTCATCCATTCCTTCTACAATAGTACGACCTTTACAGGAAAGAGGAACCCCCGCTGGTCCGAATCTCAATGGCATGGCTAGCGCTCCCCCGACCTCCCGTCGCACCGGGTGGTTGTTCAAAAGGGATGTTACGCGAACAAACATTGTTTGAAAATATAATTCAAGTGATTTCTCAATCAAAATATGGCTGAGACATCGTCTTAACCTCGTGCACTCTGGAAGTTAATACATGAAGAACATGCAAGGTACTAGGCCAGCGATTGTTCTCGTGGTTTTACTCTTGTTCTCGCCCATGATTCAAGCCGTTGAACCGGGTGTCAAAATCGACCCAGGTCCAGATCACCATCAACTGGGACTCCCTACAAACACCTATCCTATTGATGGGTGGGGTCACCATCCGAACAATGACGGATATAATCAACAAAATGACGATTTAATCCGACTTACTCCCTCTCAAGGCGATCCAGATAATGCTTGGGTTGCTCGAGCTGATTTACTAAGCCCAAGGGAAATTAGTAACATCGCTTGTATCCAGAACTCATCCATTCCAGATGAATTAGGTATCTCGGATATGAACTGGCTTTGGGGCCAGTTCATCAGCCACGATATCGACTTCACTCTGACTCAAAACGGGCGTGTGGATGGAATACCAGAACGATTGGACATCGTAATCCCTGATGGCGATCCTTGGATGGACCCCTCTGGAACAGGCAGTAATCTGATTATGCTATTCCGTTCACTCTACAATACATCGAATGAGAATGATACACAACCCCGTGAACATCCCAACTCAGTAACTGGTTGGTTGGATGGATCGGCCGTTTATGGATCAACACCGGCCGTAGCCTCATGGTTGCGGACTGGCGAAGGAGGGGAACTCAAGATTACCGAGAACCAAAACGGTCCTCTACTACCTCTAGCAGATCCAGATGATGACACTGCACCTGGAATGAGTTTTGTTGGATTCTCTGCATCTGAGCGATATATCGCAGGAGACTCACGGGCGAATGAACATGCGGCACTGACTGCAACACATATTCTGATGATCAGAGAACACAACCGAATCGCAGATTTACTGCACACACAGAATCCAGATTGGTCCGATGAGCAAATCTATCAGACTACGAGGAAATATGTGACAGCTCTGATTCAAAAAGTGACTTATGACGAATACCTACCATCAATGGGCGTATACTTACCCGAATATCAGGGATTCGATTCTACAATCGATCCAAGAGTTACAAATGCATTTGCAACCCTCTCTTTCAGAATGGGACATTCTCAGATTGGCGTGCTAACCGAACGCTTGCATGAGAACCGTTCTTCGATACCATCGGGACCCATTGCTATGCATGATGGATTCTGGAACCCAAACTCATTGGTGACAGATGGGGGCATCGAACCTATCTTCCGTGGCCTAGCGTATACAACTCAGGAAGCGAATGATGTAGGCTACATCGATGCGCTCAGAAATAGGATGTTTGGGGTCCCTGGCAAAGGAGGAATGGACATGTGTGCGATTGACATTCAACGCGGACGTGACCATGGAATTCCGGATTATGGAACCTATCGCCAAACTCTCGGCCTACCACCTGTGAACAACTGGTCAGATATCACAGACAATCAAGATACAATTCAACGGATGGAAATGGCATATTCAGACGTAAATCGCGCTGATCCTCTGATGGCAATGTACGCTGAAGAACATCCCAATGATGGAATATTAGGAGAAAGTATGCATGCGCTCCTTCTAGACCAGTTCTTGAGATTACGCGATGGTGACCCTCTATTCTATCTAAACGACCCAGACCTACAGTCTTCACTCGAAGAGATTGAGGATACAACTCTCTCTGACATCATTCTGAGAAACAGTCGCATAGAGGCAATACAATGTGATTCGATGTTTGCTGAGACTGATCTCGCTGCCATGGATTGCATCAATGATAACCTCGGAGACGGAATTATCCCGGACCCCGTTGTCATCATAGGTGAAAACGAGAAAGAGTTCGTTCTGAATGCCTATTTCACCGAACATACTGAACGATCCGGACTAGGCCAGATTGAACTCGGCCAGCCGTTACAATTCTCAAGTTATGGACCCGGTATCGCTGCAGAAGATTGCGACGGAGACGGACGTATCGACCTTGCTATCGGAGCTATGTTCGACCAAGAAGGCTGGGAAACAGATGCCCCGCCTAACGATGGAAGGATGCACATGTATCGGAACATCGGTGATAATCGATTCGTGGATATTACCGAAGCAGCGGGTTTGCCGATGGCTAACTCCACTTCTGTAGGCCTCACATGGGCAGACTACGATTCAGACGGCGACATGGATTTGCACGTTGCTAATTTTGGTAACGTGACCTTGACGAGGAACGACACAGGGGCGCCAAATGCGTTGTATCAAAATAATGGGGACTGCACCTTTGTTGAGGTTGCATCGGAAGTTGGCATTGATAACCCGGGGCATTCATCCAAGGGAATCTTCGCTGACTTCGATCATGATGGAGATCTTGATCTATATTCCATGAACTTCGGTCAAGTCTCCGAGGCACAGATGGCCATCAAGGAAGATACTAACATCCTCTATCGTAATCTTCTCCGAGAAAGCGGGGCTGCCACTTTCGAACCAATTACTATCGCCGCAGGAAATGTCGTAGGAGGAGGCCTCTACCCAAGTGAAGAAGGCGAAATATACACCGGAGTCCCCACCTCGATTGCCCTTACTGCTCCCGAGAATCCGTCCGCACAAATGGCAGTACATTCGGACTTTGACTCTGAAGGAAACGGTTCAGGAATGTCTTGGGCTGGACTCTTCCACGACATGGATTCCGATGGATGGGAGGATATCTTCATCGCCTCAGACTTTGGTTTCTCTCCTATGTATCGAGGTAGTGAATCAGGCATATTTGAGAAGACAACCTTCGAGGATGGATTCATCTATCCAGGTACAGGTATGGGTGTCCACGCAGGTGACATAGAGGGAGATGGTGATCTGGATATGTGCGTCAGTAACTACGGACCTAACTTCCTCTGGATTCAAGAGGAGCCACGGAAGTGGGACGAAGTCGCGCACAAGAGAGGATTCTCAGAGAACGTCCTAGTCAACTGGGACTGTAGGTTCATTGATGTCGATTTAGACGGGGATCTCGATTTATGGTTCGGCGTGGGACGGATCAACCCATTTACTGCTCTCAACAACAATTCGCTATACATTAACGACGGAGATGGATACTTTGTAGATGCCATCGAACAGGCCAATCTACTAGATCAGGGCAGAACAATGGGTTCTGCGTGGGCGGATTTTGATGGTGATGGCGACCTTGACCTTGTTACGGGAGACACAAACCTGGGAATCCGCTTCTTTGAGAACGATGCTGCACAGCGTGATGGAGTTTCATGCGTTGTAATCGACCCCTATTCTAACGGCGAGGGTAACATCCACATCGATGGCATTGGGGCAAATGTGGACTTCCACCTAAGTAACGGAAAAGTGGTTCGACAAGCAATTCTAACAGGTGCTGGATTCAGCGGTTCTACAGTAAGTGAAGCTCGACTCGGGGTCCCCTCTAATGGAGCAATTGAGAAAGTTGTCATCCATTGGAACGATGGAAATACGACTACAGTGGAACGATTGACTACAGACGAACCGATGAAAATCGCCTACAACCCCGATTTAGAGATTGAGCAGCAGTCCTTCCTCATCGAAATAATTCTAGGAACCTGTGTGCTTCTCGTCCTCGGAATGCTTGTTCTCAATGCAAGGTCGAAGGAGGATGAGGGGCCGCCCCTCTGACCGAAAATGACGGGTATCTGAAACCCATGCGGAGAGTGAAGATTATGCGAGGCGACGTGGAATCAGTCATCTCAGCATTCCGAAGTGGTAAACCAGTTCTGGTATTCGATTCCGCCTTTAGGGAACAGGAAACAGATCTCTTGTTCCCCGCCGCAACCGTCACACCTGCAAACATGAGGACGCTTCGTCGAGACTGTGGCGGACTGCTATTCCTTGCTATCGGCAACGAAGTTGGAGAAGGGTTCGGATTACCATGGCTCCAAGACCTCCACAGCCATGAACACCTTGTCGAGGAACATCCTGTTCTGAGGCATCTAATCACAAACGATCTTCAGTATGATTCCAGATCCGCGTTTACCCTCAGCCTCAATCATCGAGAGACGTTCACCGGGATTACTGACAGGGATCGGGCGCTCACTACCCGTCGCTTTGCGGAACTCTGGGTTGAACTCAAGGAATCCAAAGCGAATTCCGAAATATGCATGAAGGCACTCGGTAAGGAATTCAGAACCCCTGGTCACATCCCGGTTTGTCGGGAAAGCCCAGGAGGAATCACGAAGCGACAAGGACACACTGAACTCGCCGTAGCTGTGGCGAGAATGGCCGGCTTACCTCCCGTCGTCATCGGCGCCGAGATGCTTCAGCCCCACGGAGATGCTGCTTTACCCGTCGAGGAAGCAATCGCCTATGGCAAGAAGAATGGTATACCATTTGCAAGCGGTCAAGATATCCTTGAAGCGATGGAGAACGGAGGTAAGGAGTGATGACTCGGGTGATGGCAGTTGGTGTGTTTGATCTTCTTCACGCAGGCCACCTCCACTACCTTGAGCAGGCCAAGGCTCTCGGAGATTATCTCACCGTAGTCATCGCTCACGATGATACTGTGCGCAAAAGAAAGCACGAACCTGTTACCGGTAGTGATCTACGATGCAGACTAGTAGCGGGCCTGAAACCTGTAGACGAAGCAATCGTTGGAAATCATCCAAACACGCCAATGTATGATATTCTCGATATCGTGAAACCAGATATTATTGCTCTAGGCTATGACCAAGAACACGCTGAAGAAAGAATTCGTAAAGATCTCCTTGAGCAAGGGCGCACTGAAATCAAGGTATGCAGAGTCAGTGGACTCTCCGATGATCTCGATGGAACACGCAAAATTATTGCTAGAATTCTAGAAATGCGAACACAGAAGGGGGCGGAATGATGTTCACAGGTATCGTCGAAGGTATGGCAACACTCCGGTCCATCAAAGACAACAGTGATCACATACATTGGGTGGTCGATCTTCCTGCAGGAGTTGGTGCAGGGCTCGAAATCGGCGCCAGTGTCGCTCTCGATGGTGTCTGCTTAACAGCAGTCAACATTGATGGAGATGTGGCATCTTTTGATCTAATCCAAGAGACACTGGACCGTTCTACACTCGGACTACGATCTCCAGGAGACTCGCTGAATATCGAACGAGCCCTACGCTACGGAGATGAAGTTGGAGGGCATCTTGTCTCTGGCCATGTAATGGGGGTTGGTACCGTCATCTCCATCTCCTATGCAGATGATACTGCTGATCTCATAATCGATGCACCATCTCATATTGAAGGCTACATCTTTGAGAAGGGATACATTGCCATCGATGGGATTTCACTGACCGTCGGCGAGACCCAAAAGAATGGAGAATTCAACCTCCACATAATTCCTGAGACACTTCGTCGTACAACTCTAGGACAGAAAACCTCCGGTTCATTGGTCAACATCGAGATTGATGCCATGACCCAAGCAGTTGTCGATACCGTCAAGCGTGTGATGGATGGAGGCGTGTCACAATGACATCCATCGCACTCGTCTGTGGCTCCTTCCACAAAACAGAGGTCGACGAGATGATTAGGCACGCAACCGCGGAAGCCGGAGAACGCAATCTCGAAATTACGGAGATTGTATGGGTCCCAGGATCGATGGAGGCACCCTTAGCAGCAGCACGTCTCCTTGAGGATGAGGGCATTTCTGGTGTGGCCTGCCTAGGCATTATCGAGAAGGGAGAAACACAGCACGGACTTGCCATGGGTCAAGCCGTAATCAAGAGCCTAATCGACCTGCAACTTGGCTATGACAAGCCCATTGGACTAGGCATCATAGGTCCGGGAGCTGAACCACATCATATCGCCCCCCGCCTCGAACCCCACGCGAGGAATGCTGTCGCAGCGATTGCACTCATGCTCTGAGGAGTAGCCATGTGGAATCGGATCAAAGCCGCTGCTGGAGTCATCCTCGGAGGCTGGTTCATCTACATAGGAATACAGCACTTTACTGATCCATTATGGTTTGAACCAATAGTGCCTGATATTCTTGGATGGTCACGGTTCTGGGTATGGGTTAGCGGTGTCGCCGAGATTATCGTCGGCCTCCTCCTCATCATTCCAAGAACACGCCGAATCGGAGGGTTGGCCTGCGCTACCCTTCTTGTCATACTCTATTGGGCTAATCTGAACATGTGGGTCAATAATATCGCAATCGGTGGACGCACATACGAACATCACTGGCATGTTCTTCGGCTCCTAATCCAAACCGCTCTAATCGGTTTATCCGTGTTTATCTGGAGAGGAATTGGATCAGATAATCACCAGCAGGATTGATGGAGCACCTGCCGTTCGCACGACCCCATGAGCGGCGAAAGTATCCACAATGTGATCATCATTGGCAGTGGTCCAGCGGGCTATACTGCCGGCCTGTATGGTGCTCGAGCGATGCTTGAACCACTCATGTTCGCCGGCTATATGTCAGGTGGGCAACTCATGTTAACAAGCGATATCGAGAACTTCCCTGGATACCCCCAAGGTATTGGGGGGCCCGAGATGATGATGCAATTACGCGAACAAGCAGAACGGTTCGGACTCAAGGTTGAGGACAAGAACGTTGAACGCATCGACACATCCTCCCAACCTTACAGTGTCTGGGTTGAAGGCGAGGAGCACAAGGCACATGCACTCATTATCTGCACAGGAGCAGAAGCAATTTGGCTAGGAGCAGAAGGTGAAGAGGAGCAGAAGGGACGTGGTATCTCAACCTGTGCAACATGCGATGGAGCATTCTTCCGTGACGAGGAAATCATCGTGATTGGTGGAGGTGATTCCGCCATGGAGGAAGCAACTTTCTTGACCCGCTTCGCAAGCAAGGTCACTCTAATCCATCGACGTGATGTATTTCGCGCCTCCAAGGTGATGCAGGAGAGAGCGGAAAATCATCCCAAGATTGAGATACGTACCTTCCGACAAGTGAAGAAGTGGCTATCTGATGAGAAAGGGCTCTCCGGTGCAATTCTGGAGGATCCCCGAGATGGGAGTACCGAGGAGATCGCCTGCACTGGAGCCTTCATCGCAATCGGCCACAAGCCAATCACTGGATTCCTCGAAGGTCAGATTGAGACTGACGATTCAGGCTACATCATCCACAAAGATCACACAATGACCAGTGTGTCTGGTGTCTTCGCTGCAGGAGACGTAGTAGATACGAGATATAGGCAGGCAATCACAGCTGCAGGAATGGGGTGTCAAGCCGCAATTGATTGCGAACGATGGCTAGAGGACAATGTCCACTGAATTGCTTTTCATGACGAATATCGTGACATTCTATTGAAACAAATTAAACGAATCGTTCATTATGTGAATTGAATTACTTGGCGCCATGCAGCCAGATCCTGAAGAGGACCCTTTTGCCAGTGCAGCGACTGATTTTCAGAATGCTATCGACTCATTTCAGACGAGTCTTGACAACGACAAAGCAAGGGCTGAACCCGCTCCTGTAATGAGTCAGCCCGTGCAAGCCGCTGCACCGGACCCAATCCCTCAAACCCCTGGTCCAACACCTACCACCTTCACAGGTATGCCCTCGCAGCCAGTTCCAGGAAGTATTCCAGGTACTGCCGTTCCAGGATCCAGTGTTCCTGGCGCAGCATATCCTACAGCTAATCCTGTGATGCTTGCAGGTCAACCACAACCGGCCATGGGCGTCCCAATGGGGATGCAAGGGGTCGGCGGGATGATGGTGCCACCCACAACAAACGCAGTGCTAGCACTGGTGCTCGGTATTCTAGGCTGGGTGGGTTGCGGAATCTGTACTTCACTGCCAGGATTCCTTGTCGCTCAATCCGCTCTGACTACCGCAAGAGCTTATCCAGGTCACCCTGACACTGGGATGGCACAAGCAGCAAAATGGGTATCTCTAATCAATGTCATACTCTTTGGAATCATCATCCTATTCTATGTCGC
>DAFJ01000063.1 GCA_002497905.1 Euryarchaeota archaeon UBA251 | reverse complement strand
GATCCGCGTGGGTCTTTTTCCAACATATAGGAATGGTTTGCAGGTTCCCCTCCCTCTCTTCTAAAAATTCTATGGCCTTCGATTGTCATTAAGATTGCACCATGGCCACGCAACGCCTCGGTGATTAGGAAAGGCCTCTTTCCCTGAATCGCAAGGGCCGTAGGGTGAAACTGGATGAACTCCAAATGTTTCACTCCGGCTCCGGCTCGGTTAGCCATTGCCACTCCGTCTCCCGTAGCAACACTCGGATTAGTGGTCTCTCTCCAGAGTTGACCTGCTCCACCTGTCGCGATGACTAGTGCTCTACAACAGATTGTGTGTACAGTACCTTCTGCGTCTAGGCACCAGATTCCTCGCACTCCGTTCTCAGGGCGCCCTCGTTTTCGCATGACTAAGTCAATCGCCATCCATTGTTCAAGGATGGTAACGTTTTGTTGTTTGAGCCGTTCAATGAGTGTTGTCTCGATTGCTTCTCCAGTTCGATCTTTCACGTGGAGAATGCGTTTTTCCTGATGCCCACCTTCCTTGGCTAGGTCGTATTCCCCATCGCTACGCCGCTCAAATGGAACTCCTTCTTCGATTAGTGCCTGGATACGGACTGCGGCCTCAGATATGACGTCACGAACCAATTCCTCGTCGCATACTCCTGATCCTGCTGAAATTGTGTCTTCGATATGGCGTTCGATTGCAGCTTGATTTGAGGAATCTAGAACTCCAGCAATGCCGCCTTGTGCCCAGTTGGTCGAAGAATCTTCCAGTCGCTTCTTGGTGACGATTGCCACATCTCGTCCGGAGCGTGCGATTTCAAGCGCCATTGTCAATCCAGCGATGCCTGAGCCGACTACTACGACATCGAAGCCGAGCACTTCTTCGGGCATATTTGGGGGCGAACCTTTACTCGTCAAGAAGATTCGTGTTCAGTGCTAATTGACGGAACCGTGAAGAGGCATTGAAACTGACTCAACTTCATGAAGCCCGTAGTCCGGATCTTAATCCTGGCTCTATGCCTGCTGATTTTCTGCACAGTGTTTCTCAACATTGAATACGGTCTCTGGCAGGATGGCTTCGTTCGTCAGAAAGTCGAGTTGGTAGGATTGTTCATAGGCGAGTGTAATGAACAGGGGATTTTGGATGACATATCTGCTACTGGGACTTCGGATTGCTTGCGTCCTTTAGGGGACTATGCCCTTATTGATTTCATTCTTATCTTCATGTCTGGACTAATCTCAATCCTTTCTGCAAATGTCCTACTTGGCGGTGGAAAATCATCTCACAGCCGCTCCCGTCGTCGTTCATGGGCGTTTATGCTTCTAGGCTCTTGTGTGGCAATTTTCGCCCTTCTTGATCTGTTGGGACGCTCAGTCCCAGGTCAGCCTGGAATTGCATGGGATGAGATAATCGGTTTACCACGAATTTTGGTTGATTGCATTCTCATTATTTCAGGAGTACTTGTTTTCCGTCGAGGTTCTCAAAATCACACACAAATTTTGGATTCAAATAAACGAGTTCTTCAGCGACGACTGATTGATGTTGACCCCGACAATCTAAGCATTGGTCAGATGCGTTCTGCTCTGGGACTTACTATTCTAGAAGATATATTCCAGCTCGGTTCATCTGACGGAATTGATGACCCGGGTCGCGTTTGTCATTACTGCAGTGGTGCAGGTTGCTCAGAGTGCGGTATGGCTGGCATGTTGTGACTTTGGCGTTTGACGTTCTGTGAACAAATTCGGCCGTACAACTAGGCGTTACCGTGTTGGTTTAAGTGGTCTAATGTCTGAATGTAGTCATTGGGGTGCACGAATATGACTGCGAATTATGAGGTGATGGTTTGCATCTGAAGCGAATCGAATTGGAGAATTTCAAGTCCTTCATGGGCGAGTTGACGATTGATCTCGAGCAGGGTTTTACAGCAATAACTGGGCCAAACGGGTCAGGGAAATCGAATAGCGGTGACGCAATACAGTTTGTTCTTGGGACACGTTCTACCAAGTCATTACGTGCCCAGAATGTCAAGGAATTGATCTTTAATGGAGGTGGTCGCGCCAAGCCTGCACGCCATTGTAAGGTGACCCTGACCTTTGCAAACCCTGTGAATGACAAGGGGTTCAGGCGTCTCAAGGTGGATGGAAACGAGGTCCGATTCACCCGGGCAGTCCGCCTTAACAGCAAGGGCAAGGCAGTATCTGACTACCGTCTGAACGACGCTCCTTCTTCCAGTACCGAGTTTCGGCGCCTCTTGATTGAAGCAGGTGCTCGTGGGGATGGATACAATATCGTCCTCCAAGGCGATGTCACGAATCTTGCAAGTATGTCTGCACTTGAACGTCGGCGCGTCCTTGAAGACGTCGCAGGAGTTACTCAGTATGATGATGAACTCAAGAAGGCGGATAGACAGAGGAAACAGGTTGAATCCCAACTAGAAATGATTGAGGTCTTTGAAGCGGAGCAGAATCGTCGCGTGGAATCGCTGGAGAAGGAACGCGAGGATGCACTCAAGTTTCGTACCTTGATGGAGGATTTGCAGACTTCCCGCTCCCTACTGATGCAGGCAAAGCATCGATCTAACTTCGAAGAAATACGAATGTTGGGCGATGAACGGTCTCGATACATCGAGTCTTCTGAGGAGTTGAAGGACGAGTGTGAACGTTCCGAATTACGCATTCAAGAGCTTGACGATGAGATTGTACGCCTTCAGAAAGAGATGGAGGCTCTTCTAGGGACTGATCAGCGCGGTACCATGGAACGTATCCGGAAACTAGAGTTGCAGGTTGATCGCGCAAGCGATCGTGTCAGTGAATTGGAATCGACTTCTGAGAAAGTTCTCATTGAGGCGAAGACCCTCTCAAAGGAAATCAAGCGAGCTCGAGATGCTGTCGAGAGCAACCTGAAAGTGATTGATGAGGCGACAGAGAGCCTCAAGCGTGCAAAGGCAACTATGGCTGCTGCCAAGAAGGAAGAATCTGATGCTCGGAAGGCTATGGAGCAGGGGGATCGTGCCACGATGGACCTAAATCGCGCCTATGGAAAGGCATCCGAAGAGGCGACTCGCCTTGCAGATCGGCTCCAAGTTAGTACACTTGAGATGGAGCGGGCACGGCAAGCGGCTGATATATCTCATGGGCGACTTGCAGATATCCAGGAGTCTCTCCAAGATGCCGAAATGGAGGTGGCAGATCTTGATTTGACCCTTGAGGAGATGGATGTAGTCGACAGTGCAGAAGAGCGGACGCGTCTTGGAGAGGAATTACGTCGCCTAGATAATCAGCAAACTACTCTCCAACGTGAAGAGGGTCGTGCTCGAGCCAATAGGAACGAG
>DAFJ01000032.1:33054-33349 GCA_002497905.1 Euryarchaeota archaeon UBA251 | reverse complement strand
GAAAAAAATGTGCAAAGTAGATGGGGCTCCTAATTTTGAAAATGATTGTCAGAAATTAACCCAAAAATATGGTTTTGAAAGAAGGATTCGAAGAGAACAGAGCGACGAATGGGAATCATATGTTGGATGGTCGCTAGCCCAAGTCGGCTATGTGATATATGGCCCTCACAAGCCGAAGCTAGATGAATATCCATTTATTTGAGATGCACTAAACTAACTCAAAGTGAGTCATCAAAACTGAATGGTTCGTTTTTGACCCACCCGATTACGGGTTTCTGTATGCGTTTTTTGAAAG